>NZ_JBFRPJ010000036.1:0-72939 GCF_041471945.1 Vibrio sp. 10N.261.51.A4 | reverse complement strand
GTCGGCACACTAAATTCTTTGCTTAAAGAGTTAAACTCTTCAATTAAAACCTCATATAAAATGAAGTCCTTTAAAAATGGCTCCCCTTGCAAGACTTGAACTTGCGACATACGGATTAACAGTCCGCCGTTCTACCAACTGAACTAAAGGGGAATTACTTGTCTCAACATCAGGTCTATAAAGACCATTATTTGTTAAGTACCAAATAATGGTGCCTCGAGGCGGAATCGAACCACCGACACGCGGATTTTCAATCCGCTGCTCTACCGACTGAGCTATCGAGGCAAAAGAATGGTGCCGACTACCGGAGTCGAACTGGTGACCTACTGATTACAAGTCAGTTGCTCTACCTACTGAGCTAAGTCGGCACACTAAATTCTTTATGCTTTTGTCCGTGTTGTTACTCCCTGTTAAAGAGTGTTGACACCAACAAATCAAATTGTGGTGCCCGGAGGCGGAATCGAACCACCGACACGAGGATTTTCAATCCTCTGCTCTACCGACTGAGCTATCCGGGCAACGGAGCGCTATTAAACGGATTTTCTGTATAACCGTCAACTCCTTTTTTGAAAATAATTAAAAAAACCGTTCGTTCGTTGTTTTTTTATTCAAAAGTGAGGGTTATGTTTTACCTTGGTTAAATTCTTTTTTGAATTGCGTTACTTTTTCGAGGTATCGGCGCGACTCTTTATTTGGATGCTTCTTGGTAAGCGCCCAGTAGGCTTGGCTCGGTTGCAGCGAGTTTAAGTCTTGCATTGCTCGCTTTCTGTCCTTACTGAAGGTATTGAGTACGCCACCAGTACCGCCGTTATAGGCTGAAATCATACTGTATTCAAGCGTTAATGGGTTTTTTACGTCTTTCAAATAACGATTTTTAAGGATGTAAAAGTATGCGGTGCCAGCATCAATGTTGTTTTCTGGATTGAATAAGTACTCAGGGCTTGGTTCACCAGGTTTCTTTTTGACGTGTTCAAATACATCTCGACCAGCGGTTTTAGGTACCACCTGCATAAGACCATAAGCATTAGCCCAGCTTACGGCGTACGGGTTGAAGCTACTCTCTGTCTTGATGATAGCGTAGATTAAATCTTCAGGGATGTCATAACGCTGAGACGCTCGTCGAACGATGTCGGCATATTGATAACTACGCTGGCTAGCGTGGTCGGCCACCATTGGGATTTCAACGTAGTAGGCTTTTTTAAAGTCGACTTCTTTGGTTTTTAGGTTATTCGCGATCAGGTAATCCGCAAACTGGTTCGCTCGCCAAGTCCATTGAATGGGCTTTTTTTCTTGGTCTACGACCTGATTATAGAGGAAAGGTTTGCCTTCTAGCTTGATGCTTTTAGAAGAGAATAGATCGACATGCGCCGGATCATCTGGCGTCAAAAGGGTCGTCATGATCGCATTTTTGAGGTGTTTTTTCGGTTCGGTAGAGGAAACCGTTTCCACCGTTATCAGGCCTTGGCTAAAATTCACTTCTGAACGACTTAAGTAATTATCTATGTATTTCACATAGTTACTCTTACCTGCTATCTTGATTTCACTGCTACCCCAACGTTTTTGAATGTTGCCTGAAAAGCTATCTATTAATGAATCTAGCGCCCCGGTATCTTTTTCAAATTGTCCGGGTAGCTCAGCTAAATTCTTCACAAACCGGTTGGTTGGCTCGTAATTGACATCATAAATGCTTTCGACAAATTCACGGCTGCAGCCAGTTAATAACATGGCTGTTAGGAAGTAACTTAGCTTTTTCATAGTTCCTCATACAAAAATGACATCGCAGCGTTAACCATGATGTCATTAAAAATTGCTTAAATAAATGTCTTATTCGCTTGGTGGAGTATAGCCATCAATTACGACATCTTTACCTTCAAAAAGGAAGCTAACCATCTCAGTTTCAAGAAGTTTACGATGCTCAGGATCCATCATGTTTAGCTTCTTTTCATTGATAAGCATAGTTTGCTTGCTTTGCCATTGTCCCCAAGCTTCTTTAGACACGTTGTCAAAGATACGCTTACCTAAGTCACCTGGGTAAAGTTGAAAATCTAGGCCTTCAGCATCTTTTTGAAGGCGAGCACAAAATACAGTGCGGCTCATAGTGGTTCCTCTTATCGCGTTCGTTGATTCAAACGTCGTCGTTCAGTTCAAAGGGTAGGCTCTCAATAAGCTGCTTTACAGGAGCGGCTAGGCCAATTTCTTCCGGTTTTGATAAGTTATACCAGAGACCTTTAGCCCCTTCCATTATCAAATCTGGTTGTTTATCTAATTTCACTAATACTGGCGTGATATCTAAGTGGTAGTGGCTGAAAGTGTGTCTAAACGCAATCATGGTCTTGATCGAATTGGTTTGAGTGTCTTTGATCGAACGAAGATCTAGTTGATGTTCGATCTCTGCGTTTTCATTTTGAGGGAAACAAAACAATCCGCCCCAGATACCAGATTGAGGGCGCTGTTCGAGCCACACTTGGTTGTCGTGATACAGAATCACAAACCATGTGTCTTTTACTGGCTTTTCTTTCTTAGGCTTTTTGCCAGGGAAGTCGAGCTGTCTATCGAGCTTCTTGGCCTCACACATGCTTTCAATCGGGCACAAGGTGCACTTAGGCTTGCTACGGGTACAAACCATGGCACCCATGTCCATCATTGCTTGGTTGTACTTATCGACATCTTTGTTCGGAGTATGTGCTTCGGCGTGTTCCCAAAGCTGGTTTTCGACTTTCTTTTGCCCCGGCCAACCTTCAACGGCAAAACTTCTCGCAAGCGTTCGTTTTACATTGCCATCAAGAATCGCATGAGGAAGTTTATGAACCGATGATAAGACGGCTGCTGCTGTTGAGCGACCAATCCCCGGTAGCGCGTTCATCTCTTCGATAGACAGCGGAAATTCACCACCATATTGCTCAGCAACGATCTTGGCTGCTTTATGTAGATTGCGAGCTCGTGCGTAATAACCAAGCCCTGTCCATAAGTGGAGTACCTCATCTTGTTCGGCGTTCGCTAGGTCGATAACCGTTGGAAAGCGTTCTAAGAAGCGTTGGTAGTATGGAATCACCGTAGCAACCTGAGTCTGCTGAAGCATGATTTCAGATAGCCAAACGGTGTAGGCGGTTTTGTTTTGTTGCCAAGGCAATTCTTTACGCCCGTAGGCGTCATACCACTTTAATATGGCGGTTGCGAAAGGAGTCACGACATGCTCTATGCTTTGCTATTATTAGAAGAGAAATTGCACCACACTTAACGTTGGATGTAAAACAGACAAATTGTGTGGGAATTTATCCACGGAAAGACTTGCACCGGAGGCAATTCTTTGGATAATCCCCGCTTTGATTAATCAATGTGCAGGCAAAAATCAATGAGTGAAGTGACCACTAACGAATATACTGAAGACGGCAAACTGGTTCGTAAGATCCGTAGCTTTGTTCGCCGCGAAGGCCGCTTAACAAAAGGCCAAGAGAACGCGATGAATGAATGTTGGCCAACAATGGGTATCGACTACAACCCAGAGCTTCTTAACTGGAAAGAAGTATTTGGCAACGATAACCCGGTTGTACTAGAGATTGGCTTCGGTATGGGTGCATCACTGGTTGAAATGGCAAAGAACGCCCCTGAGAAAAACTTCTTAGGTATTGAAGTTCATAGCCCGGGTGTTGGTGCGTGTTTAGGTACAGCTCGCGATGCTGGCGTAACTAACCTGCGTGTAATGTGTCACGATGCTGTAGAAGTATTTGAACACATGATCCCAGATAGCAGCCTGCATACTCTGCAACTGTTCTTCCCTGACCCATGGCACAAAGCTCGTCACCATAAACGTCGTATCGTTAAGGCTGAGTTTGCAGAGATGGTTCGCGGCAAGCTTCAACTTGATACTGGTGTTTTCCACATGGCAACAGACTGGGAAAACTACGCAGAACATATGATTGAAGTGATGAACGTAGCTCCAGGCTTCGAAAACATCGCTGAAGATGGTGATTACATCCCTCGTCCGGATGAGCGCCCGCTAACTAAGTTTGAAGCTCGTGGCCACCGTTTAGGTCATGGTGTTTGGGACATTAAGTTCAAGCGTACTAAGTAACTTCGAATCAAATTAAGTGAAGGGTAATCCGACTTAGGGTTTAACCCCTACACTTTATGGGATTGATTAAAGCCAACATTATTGTAATGTTGGCTTTTTTGTCCTTAGGCTTTTATTTCAGTAAAGGCTTAACGACAGAAAGTAATACCAATCACAGTAAGTAAGTGATCAGAAATAGCGTAGGAAAAAGGCTTGAGAACAAGGCAGCATTTTTCGATAAGTAGTTACTCTACAATCAAAAATTCTAACGCAGTTATCGAGCATTTTAACAAGCTAGAGTGAGCAGTTATTTACTACGATTGGTATATGTTACACCCCTACAAAAATAACAATATAGAAGTAAGCGCACATGAAACCAACTCAAGCTATTTTGGCCGAGATCTTAGACGAAGTTCGTCCTTTAATTGGACAGGGAAAGGTCGCTGATTATATCCCTGCACTGGCTCGCGTATCGAACCAGAAACTGGCGATCGCGGTATACACCAATGAAGGTGAGGTGATTAAAGCAGGCGATGCTGAAGAAGCATTTTCTGTGCAATCTATTTCTAAAGCCTTGAGCCTGACGCTAGCTATGGTGCTATATAAGCCTGAAGAGATTTGGCAAAGAGTAGGCAAAGAGCCTTCTGGTCAAGCCTTTAACTCGATGATTCAGCTTGAGATGGAGTATGGTATTCCCCGCAACCCGTTCATCAATGCGGGGGCAATTGTCGTTGCAGACCTACTACAAAGCCGCTTGTCTGCGCCTAGGCACCGCTTGTTAGAGTTTGTGCGTCAGTTATCGGGTGATACTCATATTGTGTATGACAAGGTGGTAGCGGCTTCAGAAATGATGCACAGCGATCGTAATGCTGCCATTGCTTATTTGATGCGTTCATTTGGTAATTTTGAGAATGATGTTATCCCAGTTCTGAATAACTACTTCCACGCTTGTGCGCTTAAAATGACGTGTGTGGATTTGGCAAAAACCTTTAGCTATTTAGCAAACAAAGGCGTGTCGGTTCAAACCAAGAAAGAGATCATCACGCCAGTTCAAACCAAGCAGTTGAATGCTTTGCTTGCGACGTGTGGCTTGTACGATGGGGCTGGTGAGTTTGCCTACCGTGTTGGTATGCCAGGAAAATCGGGCGTTGGTGGCGGTATTATTGCTATCGTTCCTGGCGAAATGACGATTGCGGTGTGGTCTCCAGAGCTTGATCCTTCTGGCAACTCGCTCGCAGGTACTAAGGCTCTAGAGTTGCTTTCAGAGCGAATTGGTCGTTCTATTTTCTAAGAGAAAGATTCGAGCACGGACGTTGTCCTATAGAACGCTTCGCTCCGAGAGAGGGCTATAAAACAAAAAGGGTTGACCCTAAAGCCAACCCTTACGCAATGCTTCTCGAATCTCGAATCTCGAATCTCGAATCTCGAACTACTCGTCTTCTTCTGCCATAAAGGCTTCTAACAGATCATTGAGAAACAGCTTTCCTTTTTCAGTGATCTGCCAATGAGTGTCGGTTTCGTTCAAGTAGCCTAGCTCTTTTGCCCACTCAATTGTTGGCTGAACAGCGTCAAAACCAAGTCCTGTCGTATCAATGAAATCTTGCTTAGGGCATGCTTCCATCAGCCTGAAACGGTTCATGAAAAACTCGAAAGGGCGATCTTCGTTTGCTACTTCAAATTCATCCGAAATATAAGGCTTCACCATATTCTGGTAAGCCGCCAAATAGCCTCTAGGGTGCTTAACCTTAGTGGTACGAACAATGCGTCCATCTGTAAAGCTCAGCTTGCCATGAGAGCCACAGCCAATACCTAGATAGTCACCAAAGCGCCAGTAGTTGAGGTTATGTTGGCACTGATATCCCGGCTTGCTGTAGCCTGAAATTTCGTACTGCACATACCCTGCGTCTGCGAGCTTCTTATGGCCTAGGTCGAAGATATCCCAAAGGTCATCATCATCAGGCAGCGTTGGTGTTTTGTAATAGAACATGGTGTTAGGTTCTATTGTTAGCTGATACCAAGATAAGTGCGGAGGGTCGAGTTCTATCGCTTTATCCAAATCAGCCAACGCTTGTTCAATACTCTGTTCGGGTAAGCCGTGCATTAAGTCTAAATTGAAACTATTCAATCCAATCTTATGCGCTAAATGAGCAGCATTTACCGCTTCATCTTGACCATGAATACGCCCAAGTCTTTCCAGTTTCTCTTGCTCAAAACTTTGCACACCCACCGAGATTCGAGTAATGCCTGCCTTTTGGTAACCTGCAAAACGCTCAGCTTCGATAGTTCCCGGGTTGGCTTCCATGGTGATTTCTATTTCAGGTTTGAACGGGATGCGCTGTTCAATGCCTTGTAACAATCGGCCAATTCCTTCAGGAGAAAACAGGCTTGGGGTACCGCCACCAATAAAGATCGAATGCAGTGGGCGAGGCATACCATTGAGCTGATATTTTTCGATATCAGTATCGAGATCCTCAAGCAGTGCATCGATGTACTCTTTTTCAGGGATCTCGGCTTTCAGAGCGTGAGAGTTAAAATCACAATACGGACACTTTTGTACACACCATGGGATGTGTACATAGAGGCTAAGTGCGGGTGGTATTAGCGCTGCATTGTGCATTACAGAGCTTGCTCCTTGAGAGTCTTGAATAGTGACGCAAGCGCTTTACCACGGTGTGATAGTTGCTTCTTACGCGAAGATTCAAGCTCTGCTGAGGCGCAGTTATCTTCTGGTACAAAGAACACAGGATCGTAGCCAAAGCCATTCTCACCGTGTTCTTCAGTAAGAATACGACCTTCCCATTTACCGTGACACACTAGAGGTGTTGGATCATTCTCGTGACGCATTAGCACCAACACACAGTGGAAACGCGCAGTACGCTTTTCAGTTTCGACACCTTGCATCGCATCTAATAGTTTTTTGATGTTCTGCTTATCGGTTGCCCCTTCACCTGAGTAACGCGCTGAATAGATACCTGGCGCACCATTTAAGTAATCAACCTCTAAACCTGAGTCGTCAGCAATGGCTGGCAGCCCTGTTTCTTTCGCTGCGTGGCGAGCTTTGATGATGGCATTTTCAATGAAAGTCGTTCCTGTTTCAGCGACTTCTGAAACGTTAAATTCACTTTGCGCGACAACGTCAAAACCAAACTCAGACAGAATATCTGCCATCTCGCGAACTTTACCTTGGTTGCCTGTTGCTAAAACAATCTTACTCATGGGAATGTAGCTCTAAATAAGTTAATAAATGAAAAGTAAGGTTTGAGCTTACTCTTCTATATAGAATTTCTGTGTGAAACGCAGTGGACCAGTGCCTTTTAGGCCTGCGTTCACATCGATGTCGAAGGTGATGTTTTCTTCGTGAGTTACGGGGAACTCAGCAAGGTAATAAATCGCATCGCCTTCTTTGATTTCTCGAAACTTCAAAGTACGGGTGTTTCCAACGAGGTTCTTCGCTGTTCCCGTAATTTTAGCCGTTGTCGCAGGCTTGCCTAGAGAAGCCTTGTCTAACACGCTGATGTTGAGGATTGCTGAGTATCCATTTCGCTTAAGTTTGTATTGCTTAGCGACTTGCGAAGTTAAGAACGTGGAATTAAAAGCCGAGTAATGAACCTCGACATCCTTAATATTCTTAAATTGCCCTGCTGAGCTTGGTAAGGCAACAAGAGCGGTGAGTAGTGCTGTTATCCATAAACGCATAATGACTCCAATAAATAGCAAAAAGCCATCATAGGATGGCTTTGACTTCAGTTGGGATTTGGCTTGGCGAGCATATTCGAACTTGCTTGTGCCTACCGAGATCTCCCTTTTCTATCTTAATTTGCCCTTTTGCGACCTTAAACTGTTTCGCAAGGTATTTCGCTAAGTGGGCGTTGGCTTTGCCATCTACTGGTGGAGCAGTTATGGCAATTTTGAGTTCCTCACCATGCAAGCCAACAATCTTGTCTCGGCTTGCTTTGGGTTGGATATAGAGCCTAAGAAGAATATCGTTTTCCTCGGCCCAAACCGCTTTTGGCATCGTCAAAGTACCTGATGTTCGTACTTGAATTATAGCTGATACCAAATAGGACCAATCATGTCGCCCATTAGGAAGTTCGCAAACTGTAGAACAATGAACAGAACCAGAACGCTTAAGTCGAAGCCACCCATATCCGGTAGGATACGGCGGATAGGCATTAGCATTGGCTCAGTCAGTTGATGGAACACGTACTCGATTGGGCTACGGCCTTGGCTAACCCAGCTAAGGATTGCACGGATAAGTAGAACCCAGAAGATCAAACCACCAGCCGCTTTGAGCAAAGATAGTGCACCAAAGATCAGGAAGCTGATATCGAATACAGCTGCGCCGCCAGAGATAATCAGGTTGAGAGCAACGAACTTAAGCACACATAGCACATAAGCAAAAATAACCGTCGCAAGATCTAGGCTGCCGATTGATGGAATAACTCGGCGCAGTGGGGCAACAACTGGTTGTGTCGCTTTTACGATGAATTGTGAGAATGGGTTGTAGAAATCTGCACGTGATGCTTGTAGCCAGATACGCAAGATCACAACCATGATGTAAAGATCAAAAACGGTCGAGATCAGAAAGCTCATCGAGTTCATATTGTTTCCTTTTTCGGATTTACTTGCCGCTTAGATATAACCCGAGCGACAAAATGCTTAAAACAGTTTTTCCATCTCTTCAGCTCGAGCGACCGCCGCTTGCATGGCTTTGGCTACGATGTCTGATAGTTGATGTTCATTGAACGTGCGCAATGCTTCTGCAGTTGTTCCGCCTTTTGAAGTCACTTGTTCACGCAGTGTCGATAATTCAGTATTTGGATTCGCTACCACCATCTCTGCCGCGCCTAATGCAGACTGCTGCACTAATTTACGAGCGGTTTCTTGGTCAAAACCTTGCTTGATTGCTTCAGCTTGCATCGCTTCCATAAACAGGAAGAAGTAAGCCGGAGCGCTACCCGCCGCCGCAATGATGTTGTTGATTCCAGACTCTTGTTCAACCCAACTTACTTCACCAACAGCTTGCATCAGCTGAGAAGCAAAGTCTTTATCATCTTGGCTGACAGTTGCATCGGCATAAAGACCACTCATCCCTTTACCAAGCAGTGATGGCGTGTTTGGCATCACACGAACAAGGTTCAGTTGGCAGTTTAACATCTCATTAAGTCGATTCGCATTAATACCCGCGGCAATTGAGATAACCAGTTTGTTGCTGAAGTCGATATCTTGTAAGGGTTTACATACATCAGCCATCATTTGTGGCTTCACGGATAACACAACAACGTCTGCTTGCTCTGCTGCTGCAATATTATCGCTGGTGGTATTGATGCCGTATTCTTGTTCTAACGGCAGCCTTCTGGTTTCTGAAGGTGCTGTCGCAGTAATCTTTTGCGCTGGGTAACCACTAGCAACTAAGCCAGCTACAATTGAGCGAACCATGTTTCCCGCCCCAATAAAGGCGATGTTCTTATGTACCATATATAAAATCCTGAGCGTGTCGCTGCGCGGATAAGGCGAAGCGGTATCAATACTTGTACTTGTCGTTACTTACTACGGCTATTTCGCGTAATCACGAGCGCCGAAAATAGCTGTTCCAATACGAACCATTGTGCTACCAGCCTCAACTGCTGCATCCATATCACCACTCATCCCCATCGAAAGGGTATCAATGTCTGAATACTTCGCGGCTAGCTTGTCTTTAAGCTCTGCCAGTTGAGAAAATGCATTAAGCTGAGATTGATAGTCAGATACGTTTGCAGGAATCGACATCAATCCTCTTAAGGTGAGGTTGGGGAGCGATGAAATCAACTCCGCGAGTGCAAAAACTGTCTCTTCTGAGGCTCCAGATTTGGACTCTTCACCACTGGTGTTTACCTGAATCAACACTTGCAAAGGTGGAAGTTCGCTTGGTCGTTGATCATTAAGCCTTTGTGCGATCTTATCGCGATCGACGGAATGCACCCATTGAAATCTTTCCGCGATTGGGCGGGTTTTATTGGATTGAATTGGACCAATAAAATGCCACTCTAAATTTAGGTTAGAATGTTGTTCTGAAAAGTGTTTTACTTTATCTACACCTTCTTGAACATAGTTTTCACCAAAGGCAACTTGGCCTCCGAGTGCGGCTTCTAGAATCGCATCAATAGGTTTAGTTTTGCTGACGGCTAAAAGTTGCACGGACTCTGGAGCTCGTCCGCACTTTTGCTCAGCACTACGAATCTGTAAGGTGATTTGTTCGATATTTTGTTGAATACTACTCATAGCTGACTTTACTTAAGGGAAAATAAATGGATATCACTGAGTTACTAGATTTTAGTGTAAAGCATAACGCGTCAGATCTACATCTTTCTGCGGGTGTATCTCCAATGGTACGTATAGATGGTGAAGTAAGGAAGCTTGGAATCCCAGCTTTGAGTCATGCTGATGTGCATCGTTTGGTTTTTGAGATCATGAGCGATTCACAACGCGGCGAGTTTGAAGAAAAACTGGAAGTCGACTTCTCTTTTGAATTACCCAATGTTGGTCGCTTTCGTGTTAATGCGTTTAACCAAGCCCGTGGCTGCTCAGCTGTCTTTCGAACTATCCCTGTCGAAATCCCGACTTTAGATCAGTTAGGTGCACCTGAGATCTTCGAAAGGATTGCTAACTACGAAAAAGGGTTAGTGCTCGTCACTGGTCCAACTGGCTCTGGTAAATCAACGACTCTTGCGGCGATGGTTGATTACGTAAATCGCAACCACAATAAGCATATTCTGACGATTGAAGACCCGATAGAATTCGTTCACACCAATAATAAATGCCTAGTCAACCAGCGTGAAGTTCACCGTGATACTCACAGTTTTAAAGCGGCACTGCGCAGTGCCTTACGTGAAGACCCAGACGTGATTCTGGTTGGTGAACTTCGTGACCAAGAGACGATTAGCTTAGCGTTAACCGCAGCAGAAACGGGTCACTTGGTCTTTGGTACTCTGCACACCAGTTCTGCGGCTAAAACGATCGACCGTATTATCGATGTGTTCCCAGGTAGCGATAAAGATATGGTTCGTTCGATGTTGTCTGAATCACTGCGCTCGGTGATAGCCCAGAAGCTGCTAAAGCGTGTTGGTGGTGGTCGTGTGGCGTGTCATGAAATCATGATGGCAACATCTGCGATCAGAAACTTGATTCGCGAGGACAAGGTCGCTCAGATGTACTCGATCATTCAAACGGGCGCAGCGCACGGCATGCAGACCATGGAACAAAATGCGAAGCAGCTGATGGCGCAGGGCTTGGTTGATTCGGAAGAGGTCGAGAAAAAGATCGAAATTGAAACCTCAATGTTTTAATTAAGGTGTACATAATGGAATTGAATCAAATCCTTGAGGGAATGCTTTCTCAAAAGGCATCGGATCTCTATATCACTGTCGATGCGCCAATCCTGTTTCGTGTGGATGGTGAATTACGCCCTCAAGGAGAGAAGCTGAATGCGGCACAGGTTGCTCAATTACTTGATGCGATGATGGAACAAGATCGACGTGATGAGTATCAGCAAGCGCGTGAGGCTAATTTTGCCATCGTGCGTGACTTTGGTCGTTTTCGTGTCAGTGCATTCTTTCAGCGAGAGCTACCTGGAGCGGTCATTCGACGTATCGAGACTAACATCCCAACCTTTGAGCAACTAAAGCTTCCTGATGTACTACAGGACCTATCAATAGCTAAGCGCGGACTTGTGCTGGTGGTTGGTGCGACAGGCTCTGGTAAATCGACCTCAATGGCTGCAATGACAGGCTATCGCAACACCAATCGCTCGGGACATATCTTGACGGTTGAAGACCCTATTGAATTTGTGCACGAACATAAAAAGTGCATCGTGACGCAGCGTGAGGTCGGGCTCGACACCGAGAGTTACGAAGTCGCGCTTAAGAACTCGCTACGCCAAGCACCAGACATGATCTTGATTGGCGAAATCCGTAGCCGTGAGACCATGGAATACGCGATGACCTTTGCTGAAACGGGTCACTTGTGTATGGCAACCTTGCACGCCAATAACGCTAACCAAGCGCTAGAGCGTATTCTTCATTTGGTGCCGAAAGAGCAGAAAGAACAGTTCTTGTTTGACCTATCGATGAACCTGCGTGGTGTCGTCGCTCAGCAACTCATTCGCGACAAGAATGGCAGCGGGCGTCATGGTGTATTCGAGATTCTGCTGAATAGCCCTCGTGTTTCTGACTTGATTCGTCGTGGTGAACTACACGAACTGAAAGCAACCATGGCTAAATCGAAAGAGATAGGTATGCAGACCTTTGACCAAGCTTTGTATGATTTAGTGATAGCAGGCAAGATCAGCGAAGAGGATGCGTTCCACAGTGCCGATTCTGCTAATGACTTGCGCTTAATGCTCAAAACTAGACGTGGTGATGACGACTACGGAACTGGGGCGTTGGCTGGTGTGAAGATAGATATGGGGTGATAAAAAACGCCTGATTTGATTCTAGGTTAAAATCAGGCGTTCATCATATTCATCGTTCGACTGCGTCTGTATTATCAACGCTTCTTGTTCTTAGGCTCGCTGATTACGTCTGCGTCAGTCGAAGTATGATTCATATAACCTGCATTATTGGAGCTTGTCGAACTGCATGCTGATATTGCTAGAGCTACGAAGATTGCTAGAAAAATTTTCATGTGAACTCCCACTTACCTAATAATGAATTGCTTCGACATTACGTCGTAATATCATTATAGGATCACAAAGGAGTTTAATCTTTGAGCTCTTAATTTTCGTTATGAATATTGTGCTTCAAACCAGCTCTCTAAAATGACGACTGCAGACTGGTTATCGACATTGCCTTTGCTTAGCGCTTTATAGCCGCCCATTTCAAAAAGGTCGGCTCTTGCTTCTGTGGTCGAGAGTCTTTCATCATGTAGTTCAACATCGACACCAAATCGTCCTTTAAGGCGGTTAGCGAACTTCTTCGCTCTAGGTGTAATGGTTGCTAAGTCTTTACCATGAAGGTCGGTAGGAAGGCCGACTACAATCAGGTTCGGCTGCCACTCCTTAATTTGTTTTTCGATATCGTCCCAATTTGGGATGCCATCTTTGGCTTTAAAAGCTTTTAGAGGGCTTGCGGTGCCCGTGATTTCTTGTCCTATCGCACTGCCGATACTTTTTGTACCGTAGTCAAATGCCATAATTGTTCGTGACATGGGGTTTCCAAATTTATCTGTGTTTGAGAGTGTCTGTTTATTTTACTTAGTTGATTTGAGCTAGGCGTGACCAGCGTCTGCTGAAAGCTGAGCTGCATTAATGCCTAACATCTGTACAGCGACTTTCCAGCGGTCAGAAATCGGTGTATCGAAGATGACCTTCGGATCGGCTTCAACGGTTAACCATGAGTTCTCGGTCAGTTCTGTTTCCAGTTGTCCGGGTTCCCATCCTGCATACCCAAGTGCGACTAAATAATTCATCGGCTCATCTTCTGTGCCCAACACCATCAAGATATCTTTTGAGGTTGTCACTGAGATTTGATCCGTCATGCTGATACTGGATTGATAGTTGCCTTTAGGTTTGTGCAAAATAAACCCACGGTCTTCTGCGACCGGTCCACCATTCAATACAGGCTTATCAAGACTTGCTTGGTTGGGTTTTGGCTGATCAGAATCAACCTCAACTTGCTTAAGCATGCTACCGACAGTGACATCAATAGGGGCGTTGATCATCAAACCCATCGCGCCTTCGTCATTGTGCTCACAAAGGTAAATCACCGAATTTTGAAAGTATGGGTCTTTCATTCCGGGCATAGCAACCAGAAAGTGGTTCGTTAAATTCATAGAGCCTCCTGCCAGTGTGTTCCCAGTAAAGGAAAAAGAGCGGCGTAAAGCCGCTCATTGTTCTTTGCCTAGATATTTCTGTGTTTTCGAATAGCTAAGGCTTTCTTTAGTTTAGGCTATTTAGCGTTAACGCGACGCTCAATTGCATCCATTAATTTACCTGTAACTGAAATATCAAAAGCGGCTTCAATTTCACGGATACAAGTAGGGCTAGTCACGTTAATTTCAGTCAGCTTGTCGCCGATAACATCAAGCCCAACAAAGATTAAGCCTTTCTCTTTCAGTGCTGGAGCAACTGCTCTTGCGATAGCCCAGTCTGTTTCACTTAGAGGACGAGCTTCACCTGTACCGCCAGCAGCAAGGTTACCTCGAGTTTCCCCTTTTGCAGGAATACGCGCTAGACAGTAAGGCATTGGCTCACCGTCAACCACAAGAATACGCTTATCACCATTGCTGATGTCTGGAACAAAAGTTTGTGCCATTGCGTAGTTCTGACCGTGGTTGGTCAAGGTTTCAATAATAACTGATACGTTTGGATCGCCTTCTTTCACACGGAAGATAGACGCGCCGCCCATGCCATCAAGTGGTTTTAGAATCACGTCGCCGTGTTCTTCTCGGAACGCTTTAATTTTTTCAGCTTTACGAGTCACGATGGTGGTCGGTGTCAGTTCAGGGAACCATGCCGTGAACAACTTCTCGTTACAGTCACGTAGGCTTTGTGGTTTGTTGACGATCAGTGCGCCGTTCTCTTCAGCACGCTCAAGAATGTAAGTTGCGTAGATGTACTCAGTATCAAACGGAGGATCTTTACGCATTAGTACCGCATCTAAATCGGATAGCGCGATAGTCTGTTCTGATTTGAACTCGTACCAACCGTTTGGATCTTCTTTTAGTTCAACAACCTTAGTGTCAGCAATGGCTACGCCTTGATCTAAATGTAGATCATCCATTTCCATGTAATGGATTTCGTAACCACGACGCTGAGCTTCAAGCATCATGGCAAAGCTAGAGTCTTTTTTGATGTTAATGGATGAAATTGGATCCATTACGATGCCAAGTTTGATCATTTTTTTCTCCTAGCCTAGATCGCCAAAACGGACTTGTAAGGCAGTAATTGCGGTTAGAGCTGCTGTTTCGGTACGAAGTACACGTGGGCCGAGTAGCGTCTCTTCAAATTTGTATTGTTCTGTCATGCCGATTTCTTCAGCCGACAAGCCACCTTCAGGGCCGATCAATAGGCGTACCTTACTGATAGGTTCTGGAAGGGTATTAATTGAGTATTTTGCACGAGGATGTAAGTTCAGCTTTAATGCTTCACTCGGTTCGCTACACCACTCTTCAAGTTGCATGATAGGGCGAATGACTGGAACCGTATTGCGGCCACACTGTTCACACGCCGCGATAGCAATCTTTTGCCACTGTGCGAGTTTTTTCTCGAAGCGTTTTGTATCAAGCTTAACGCCACAGCGCTCTGAAATTAAAGGGGTAATGGTGTTCACACCAAGCTCAACCGATTTCTGAATCGTGAACTCCATTTTGTCGCCACGTGAAATCACTTGGCCTAAATGTAAGTCTAACGGAGATTCGCTGCTGCGTTCGATGCGTTCAGAAACATTAACGGTGACATTTTTCTTTGATACTTCGGCTATCGTCGCAGGGAATTCAGCGCCACTGCCATCAAATAGAAGGACTTCTTGGCCTTCTTTCATGCGAAGGACACGACCAACATGACCCGCGGCATCTTCGCCTAAAGCGAGTGAACCTAACTGATGAATGCGTTCTGGGTGATGAATACGAGGGATTCTCATGCTGGTAAACCTATAAATATGTTCATTTGGGTATTTTGTCTCTGCCTAACATGGATGCTTTTAGTTGAAAAAACAAGGGTAGAGCAAGAGTTTCAGGGGCAATTCTGAAACTCTTGTTTGAGATAGTTAGGAATGTTGATTGTACGAGCGACGTTATTTACAAGCAGGGTAAACAAATGGGTTGTGATTACCTTGGATGGCATAGATTCGCTCATCACGAGTACATTCCCACTTGTCGACAGGAAATTGCTTGTTCCACGCCATCATTAGGTTGGTTTGTTGCTTAGATAGTTTGAAACCATACTCTTGGCTCATGTAAAGGTAAGTACGCGCGATAGAGCCTTTTGCTCTGTCTGGCGGCATAACTTTACGCTGCTTGAAGTTGACCTGCATTTCACACTGACCATAGCTCACACCATCCATGCCATTCCACTGACTGAAGTTGTAGTTGGAGCGATCACCGTTAACCTCGCCAATGGCCGGAGTTAGGTTGTGAAGGTCGGCTTCCATGGATTTGAATATTTTGTCATTGCGAGTGCAGTTCTTGCGCCCACCATCTTGCCAACACTGACGCTGGTGGCCAAATTGCCAAGCTGGAACCACGTGTTCCCACTCAATTCGACTCGCCCGCTTTTGTTGTTTTCGGACTTGATAGCCACAGCCATCAAGGTCGGGAATGCCTTTCTTTTTGTCCTTCCAAGTAATGTCACAGCCGCAATAAAATGAAGTCGGATGGTCGAGGTAAATCTTCACCGCTTCTCTTTTTGCTTTGGAAAATGAGCTCGGTGGTGCGGCGAGAACGCTTTGGGTTACCAGTAGGCCAAATACTATTGTTAAGTAAAAAGATACAGGTAGGCCAAATGCTTTGAAGGTGAGTTTTTGCATAGAAAAAGACTGATAAAAGTATGATAAACATCAGTCTAGCACTCAAATGTTAGATCTCTCTATTAGATTTGTTCTACCGAGTAAATCAACCTGTCACTAGCTTAGTTGAGTTCCCGTGAAAGCTAAGGTTTGCTGGCACAAGTGGCAGCGGTAGGTCGATTGATTCCGAAGTACTTTGTTGTGTCGTCTGATTGATAATGGGTAAGTGGTGCACTCACATCGATATTCAAAGGTTTTCCCTTGAACTGACGCGATTTCAAAGCTGTGAGTTGTTCTGGCTGGCACGTTGAATACTTTTTCCATCACGTATTTCCACTCGTTTCCGTGAGGCCTAACACGTCCGAAAACCTGATGCGTGATCAGGTGTGCGAGTTCATGTGGCACAACCTCGTTGATGAAGGCATCTTCATTTTCAGAAAATAGTACGTGGTTGAGCTTAATTTCGTTGAGCTGAAGGTAGGCCTTTCCCGCCGCTTTGCCTCTTAACTTGAAGGTGATAGTTGGGTGTGGAAATTCACGAGAGAAATGTTGATTTGCGATAGCTAGGCATTCGGCCAATTTCTTATTTGCTCGGTGTTGTTGCGGGGTGTAAGACAAACGTTGTTAACTCCAAATAAAAGGCCTCAGCGTTTAAACCAAGGCCTAATCATAACATTGCTTGTTGATCTAGCGATGCTTTACACGTGATGTTTTTTCTTAATGATCTCGTGATAAGCGTGCCATGTAGCATAGCCAAGTAGCGGCATGGTGACGATCATTCCGATGCCGTAGGTGGCAAAACCCACCAAAATACCGGCACAAATAATACTCGCCCAAACCACCATTGCAGGGATGTTCGATTTCACGGCATTAAAGCTAGTGAAAATCGCACTCATCACATCAACGCGTCTCTCCATCATTAACGGAATTGAAAATGCTGAGATGCTAAATATGAGGCTTGCGATAACAAAACCAATCACAGAACCCGTAATTAAGAAGGGAGCGAACTCAGCCAGTGGTGCGCCTTGCACTGAAGGGTAGAGCGCGTGCAATAACGCAGCGATACGCATCCAGAATATCATCGCAACCATCAATACGATCGCAAAGGCCCATTGGTGGGTGGAGTTGCGAGTGATGGCTTTCATCGAGTGCAGTAGGCTTGCGTTGTGGCCTTTTTCTCTTTCCCAAGCTGCGTCATACAAGCCCAGAGCAAGAAACGGCCCTATTAGCATGTACACGATCAGGCTTGGCATTACGACCAAGTGTGTTCCTTGCCATTGGACAAGCTGAACAATGGCGATTGCCGCTCCCATAAAGCACAAACCGTAGAATGCGCTGATTAATGGCATTCTTACTAAGTCATGCAGAGCAAGCGACAACCAATGAAAGGGTGCGGAAATACTGATTTGGTTACAAGGAATGGTGCGAGCGTAATCCTTATCGCTGACCTTGTGTTTTTTATCGTTCAGTTCGGATGGGTGCGCGGTACGAGGCATAGATCCCCCTAGTTAAATAACGTCCTAGTTATAATTCCATAAGGCTCATCGATGTGGCTTGTGTGAGAGTTATGGTGTTGAGCTAAATTGCTCTTTGTCATCCCAGTTTTTGTTCTAGCGTGCATTTAACGAGCGTTATCAGGCTGAATTAATTTAAGTTAAATGTGAGCTTGATCTCTTAGGAGTTACCTTAACTATTGTCAGTAGTGTTAGAAAACACAAATTATCAGCGGTTTTTTATACTAAGTGGTTAACGGTAAAGAAGGGCATTAGAGAAGAGAATGGCGAGTGAAAGTAAGGTAAGTACATAAAAATAAAGCCCTTACTAAGAAGTAAGGGCTTTAAAGAAACAAATCGCAGTGGCTAAATTATTTTAGGCCAGCGAAGTCCGCAAGGATTGCTGCTTTGTCAGTCGCTTCCCAAGGGAACTCTTCACGACCGAAGTGGCCGTATGCAGCAGTCTGCTTGTAGATAGGCTGAAGAAGGTTCAACATCTCTTGAAGACCGTATGGACGTAGGTCGAAGTTTTGACGAACTGCTTCAATGATAATTTCGTGAGCTACTTTTTCAGTACCAAACGTTTCAACCATGATAGATGTTGGATCAGCAACACCGATAGCGTAAGACAGTTGAATCTCACAACGGTCAGCCATGCCAGCAGCAACGATGTTTTTCGCAACGTAACGAGCCGCGTAAGCTGCAGAACGGTCAACTTTTGATGGATCTTTACCAGAGAATGCACCGCCACCGTGACGAGCTGCGCCGCCGTAGGTATCAACGATGATCTTACGACCTGTTAGACCACAGTCACCCATTGGGCCACCGATTACGAAACGGCCTGTTGGGTTGATGAAGAAGTTAGTGTCTTTGTTGATCCACTCAGCAGGAAGTACTGGTTTGATGATCTCTTCCATTACTGCTTCACGTAGATCCGGTGTTGTTACTGAATCGCAGTGTTGAGTCGAAAGAACAACAGCGTCGATACCAACGATTTTACCTTGGTCGTATTGGAACGTAACTTGAGATTTCGCATCAGGGCGAAGGAAGTCAAGTTTACCGCTCTTACGTACTTCAGCTTGCTTCTTAACAAGAAGGTGAGAGTAAGTAATTGGAGCCGGCATTAGGATTGGTGTTTCGTTAGTCGCGTAACCAAACATGATGCCTTGGTCGCCTGCGCCTTGCTCTTTAGGGTCTTCTTTATCAACACCTTGGTTGATGTCTGGAGACTGCTTACCAATTGTGTTTAGAACAGCACAAGAGTCAGCGTCAAAGCCCATATCAGAATGAACGTAACCAATTTCACGTACTGTTTCACGAGTGATTTCTTCGATATCAACCCATGCAGACGTTGTTACTTCACCGCCAACCATAACCATGCCGGTTTTAACGTAAGTCTCACAAGCAACACGTGCTTTTGGATCTTGTTCCAAGATGGCATCAAGAACAGCATCAGAGATTTGGTCTGCAATTTTATCTGGATGGCCTTCTGAAACAGATTCAGAAGTGAATAGGTGCTTAGCCATGAGAGCTCCACTTTTAGTTTTTGGTGTAAATAGTTTATGGCGTCGCAAGCTAGGAAGCGCGCCATTAAATACAGTATATTTTGTAGGTGTTTCTACATCTAGACGGCTATTCTAAATTCCAGCGGTCGAATTACAAGCTCTTTTTTATGATATGTCATAACTAATCGTTTGCGTATCGATTGAGATAAGCCACTGCCAAGTGATGTAAATGTTCGAAAATTGCGAAAAATGACCGTTAAAATGCCAGTAAAACGTTTGCAGTCGCAATAGTCGTTTGAGAGAATACCCGCGCTAATTAAAATGAAAACATTAGCACTATCTCTTTTTTAAATCGCTTATGTATCCAGGAGCAGACATGCCTTCTCGTAAAGATCTAGCCAATGCAATCCGCGCACTTAGCATGGACGGTGTTCAACAAGCAAATTCAGGCCACCCAGGCGCACCTATGGGTATGGCTGACATCGCTGAAGTTCTTTGGCGTGGCCACTTGAACCACAACCCAGCAAACCCAGAGTGGGCTGACCGCGACCGTTTTATCCTGTCTAACGGCCATGGTTCAATGTTGATTTACTCTCTGCTTCACCTTGCAGGCTACGAGCTTTCAATTGAAGATCTGAAAAACTTCCGTCAACTGCACTCTAAGACTCCTGGTCACCCAGAGTACGGTTACGCTCCTGGTATCGAGACAACGACGGGTCCTCTAGGTCAAGGCATCACTAACGCTGTTGGTATGGCAATGGCAGAGAAAGCACTGGCTGCACAGTTCAACAAAGAAGGCCACGACATCGTAGACCACTACACTTATGCATTCATGGGTGATGGCTGTCTGATGGAAGGTATCTCTCACGAAGCATGTTCACTAGCTGGTACGCTAGGTCTTGGTAAGCTAGTTGCTTTCTGGGATGACAACGGTATCTCTATCGATGGTGAAGTGGAAGGTTGGTTCTCTGACGATACTCCTAAGCGTTTTGAAGCATACGGCTGGCACGTAATCCCAGCAGTAGACGGTCACGATCCGGAAGCAATCAATGCAGCTATCGAAGCAGCTAAAGCAGACCCTCGTCCAACGCTTATCTGTACTAAAACTATCATCGGTTTTGGTTCTCCAAACAAAGCTGGTACGCACGACTGCCATGGCGCTCCACTAGGTGCTGATGAAATTACAGCAACTAAAGCAGCACTTGGTTGGGAACACGGTCCTTTCGAAATCCCAGCAGATATCGCCGCTGAGTGGAATGCGAAAGAAGCGGGCGCAGCAAAAGAAGCGGCGTGGAATGCTAAGTTTGACGCATACGCAGCGGCTTACCCTGAGCAAGCAGCAGAATTCAAACGTCGCACTAACGGCGAACTTCCAGCTGAGTGGGAAGAGAAAGCAAACGCAATCATTGCTGATCTTCAAGCTAACCCAGCAAACATCGCTTCACGTAAAGCATCTCAAAACGCATTAGAAGCGTTTGGTCAAATGCTACCAGAATTCATGGGTGGCTCTGCTGACCTTGCGCCTTCTAACCTAACTATGTGGTCTGGTTCTAAGTCTCTTGAAGCAACTGACTTCTCTGGTAACTACATCCACTACGGTGTACGTGAATTCGGTATGACGGCTATCATGAACGGCATCGCTCTGCACGGTGGTTTCGTACCATACGGCGCAACGTTCCTAATGTTCATGGAATACGCGCGTAACGCAATGCGTATGGCTGCTCTGATGAAAGTTCAGAACATCCAAGTTTACACGCACGACTCTATCGGCTTAGGCGAAGATGGTCCTACTCACCAACCGGTTGAACAGATCGCTTCTCTACGTCTAACGCCAAACATGAGCACATGGCGCCCATGTGACCAAGTTGAGTCTGCTGTTGCTTGGAAACTGGCTATTGAGCGTAAAGATGGTCCTTCATCTTTAATCTTCTCTCGTCAAAACCTTGCACAACAAGATCGTAATGCTGAGCAAGTAGCTAACATCGCTAAGGGTGGTTACATCCTGAAAGATTGTGAAGGCAAGCCAGAGCTAATCATCATTGCAACAGGTTCTGAAGTTGAGCTTGCTGTTGAAGCTGCTGCACAGTTAACCGCTGAAGGTAAAGCAGTACGCGTAGTATCTATGCCTGCAACTGACGCGTTCGACAAGCAAGATGCTGAATACCGTGAGTCTGTACTTCCATCTGACGTTACTGCTCGTATCGCAGTAGAAGCTGGCATCGCTGACTTCTGGTACAAGTACGTTGGTTTCGGTGGCAAGATCATCGGTATGACAACGTTTGGCGAATCTGCACCAGCAGGCGAGCTATTCAAGATGTTCGGTTTCACTACTGAAAACGTAGTAAACACCGCGAAAGAGCTTCTTGCTTAATCATTGATTGCTAGCTTAGTGCTAACAATGAAATGAATAAAAAAACCGAGCGCTGAGCTCGGTTTTTTGTCTCTGGGATTTGTTTCTCCTAGACTCATCTCTATAAGCAACAGATCAATCTGTCATGAACAAGCTGAGTTATTCAAGTAATGCCTTTTGGGTAGGATTCAGTTATCATCTGTTGCACGAAATTTTGGTTAGATGTACGGAACTATGCTAAAAGTCGCGATAAATGGATTTGGACGAATAGGGCGTAATGTATTGCGCGCTGTCTATGAAAGTGGCAAAAGCCAACAAATCAAAGTAGTAGCGGTCAATGAGCTTGCTCAGCCTGACGCTATGGCTCACCTATTGCAGTACGACACCAGTCACGGCCGCTTCGGTAAGAAAATCTCTAACGATCAAGAGCACATTTATGTCCATCATGGCATTGGTGCTGAAGACAAGGGTGAGTTTGATACCATTCGTATCTTACATCTTGCTGATATTGAGCTGTTGCCTTGGCGTGACCTTGAGGTGGATATCGTTCTCGATTGTACCGGTGTTTATGGTTGCCGAGATGACGGCCTCGCGCACATTGCTGCAGGGGCGAAAAAGGTACTGTTTTCTCACCCCGGTGCCAATGACCTCGATAACACCATTATCTATGGTGTGAACCACGATACCATCGAAGCGGACCACCAAATCGTTTCCAATGGTTCGTGCACCACCAACTGTATTGTCCCTATCATTAAGGTTCTTGATGACGCCTTTGGTATCGAGTCCGGTACGATTACGACTATTCACTCTTCAATGAATGATCAACAAGTTATCGATGCGTACCACAGCGATTTGCGTCGTACTCGAGCAGCAAGCCAATCGATCATTCCTGTCGATACCAAGTTGCATAAAGGTATTGAAAGAATCTTCCCGAAATTTTCCAACAAATTTGAAGCTATATCTGTGCGTGTGCCGACGGTAAACGTAACAGCGATGGATTTAAGTGTCACAATTAATGCAAATGTGAAAGTTAATGACGTAAATCAAACCATTGTTAATGCATCCCAGTGTACATTACACAATATAGTTGACTATACTGAAGCGCCGCTCGTTTCCATCGACTTTAATCACGATCCCCATAGCGCAATCGTTGATGGTTCACAAACGCGAGTGAGCAACGGCCACTTAGTTAAAATGCTAGTGTGGTGTGATAATGAATGGGGCTTTGCGAACCGAATGCTGGATACGGTTCTTGCAATGCAAGCTTCTGAAGGCAAGAAGTAAGACCTAGAAGCAAATGTGCGGATTATTTATTTTTTAGCTTGAAATAAATACTAAGAGTCCACATATTATTAGTAGTGAAAGAATTACCAGTTGAATAATTTATAGGCTTAGCAGGGTTGCTGAGTTTCCAAAACTTTATATTTATTTAAATTTGAGAGGACAAATCATGTCTGTGATCAAGATGACTGACCTGGAACTTGCAGGTAAACGCGTATTTATCCGTGCTGACCTAAACGTACCAGTAAAAGACGGTAAAGTAACTTCAGATGCACGTATCCTAGCATCTCTACCAACTATCAAGCTTTGCCTAGAAGCTGGTGCAAAAGTAATGGTTACTTCTCACCTTGGTCGTCCTACTGAAGGCGAATACAACGAAGAGTTCTCTCTAGCTCCTGTAGTTAACTACCTAAACGACGCACTAGATTGCGAAGTTAAACTAGCTAAAGATTACCTAAACGGCCTAGAGCTAAACGCTGGTGAGCTAGTTGTTCTTGAAAACGTTCGTTTCAACAAAGGCGAGAAGAAGAACGAAGAAGCACTTTCTAAGCAGTACGCTGCGCTATGTGACATCTTCGTGATGGACGCATTCGGTACAGCTCACCGTGCTCAAGCTTCTACACACGGCGTTGGTACTTACGCTCCTGTAGCATGTGCTGGCCCTCTTCTAGCTGCTGAGCTTGAAGCGCTTGGTAAAGCAATGGACAACCCAGCTCGCCCACTAGTGGCTATTGTTGGTGGTTCTAAAGTTTCTACTAAACTAACCGTTCTAGAATCTCTTTCTAAAATTGCTGACCAGCTTGTTGTTGGTGGTGGTATCGCGAACACATTCATCGCTGCTGAAGGCCACAACGTAGGTAAGTCTCTATACGAAGCTGACCTAGTTGAAACGGCTCAAAAGCTAATGAAAGAGTGTGCTATCCCAGTAGCAACTGACGTTGCATGTGCTAAAGCATTCGACGAAAACGCAGAAGCTGAAATCAAGCACGTTTCTGAAGTTCAAGACGACGACATGATCTTCGACCTTGGTCCAGATTCAACTGCGGCACTAGCTGAAATCATCGGCAACGCGAAAACAATCCTTTGGAACGGCCCTGTAGGCGTATTCGAATTCAAGAACTTCGAAGCGGGTACAGCTGGTATCTCTAAAGCAATCGCTGAGTCTGCAGGTTTCTCTGTAGCAGGTGGTGGTGACACGCTAGCAGCTATCGATAAGTTCGGTATCAAAGCTGACGTTTCTTACATCTCTACTGGCGGTGGCGCTTTCCTTGAATTCGTTGAAGGTAAAGTACTTCCTGCAGTAGCAATGCTTGAAGAGCGTGCTAAAGCATAATTGATTTAGAAAGGCGAGATGTGAATCTCGCCTTTTAACGTTTGCTGCATATCACACTTTTTTGCTAGAATGGCATAAGTTGTGAGCAAACGATTGCAAGTTTTTAAACTTAAGTTTTTTAATCTTAAAACGATAGAATAAATAGGACTATTTCCATGTCTAAGATCTTCGATTTTGTAAAACCTGGTGTGATTTCTGGCGATGACGTACAGAAAGTATTTGAAGTAGCAAAAGAAAACAAATTTGCTCTTCCTGCTGTAAACGTTGTTGGTACTGACTCTGTAAACGCAGTACTAGAAGCAGCTGCTAAAGTTAAAGCTCCAGTAGTTGTTCAGTTCTCTAACGGCGGCGCTGCATTCTTCGCAGGTAAAGGCGTTAAACTTGAAGGTCAAGGCGCACAAGTTCTTGGCGCTGTAGCTGGTGCAAAATACGTACACGCTGTAGCTGAAGCTTACGGTGTTCCAGTTATCCTGCACACTGACCACGCTGCTAAGAAACTTCTTCCATGGATCGACGGTCTACTAGACGCTGGTGAAGAGTTCTTCGCACAAACTGGTAAGCCTCTATTCTCTTCTCACATGCTAGACCTTTCTGAAGAGTCTCTAGAAGAGAACATCGAAACATGTGCTAAGTACCTAGAGCGCATGGCTAAAATGAACATGACAATCGAGATCGAACTTGGTTGTACTGGTGGTGAAGAAGACGGCGTTGATAACTCTGATATGGACGCATCTGAGCTTTACACTTCTCCAGAAGACGTAGCATACGCTTACGAGAAACTAATGGCTGTTAGCCCACGTTTCACTATCGCTGCATCTTTCGGTAACGTACACGGTGTTTACCAAGCTGGTAACGTTGTACTTACTCCAACTATCCTACGTGACTCTCAAGCATACTGTGCAGAGAAGTTCGGTATCGCACCTAACGCTCTAAACTTCGTATTCCACGGTGGTTCTGGTTCTTCTGAAGCAGAAATCCAAGAGTCTATCGGCTACGGTGTTATCAAAATGAACATCGATACTGATACACAGTGGGCAACTTGGGACGGTATCCGTCAGTACTCTGCTGACAACTTCGATTTCCTACAAGGTCAAATCGGCAACCCAACTGGCGAAGCTGCTCCAAACAAGAAGTACTACGATCCACGCGTATGGCTACGTGCTGGTCAAGCTTCAATGGTTGCTCGTCTAGAGAAAGCATTTGCTGACCTTAACGCTGTAGACGTACTATAATTCTTTGAATTAAGTACTCTTTAAGTTTTAAAAACCCGCTCATTGAGCGGGTTTTTTTATATCTGATAAAAACTTGTACTAAATATGTGAAAAACCTAGCGTGCGGTGAATAAATTTCGTAGTCTTTTAGTTATCGGTATTTGTGTTTATCGGTAAGTTTTAATAATTCAAAAGCTTACATAAATATGACTTTGCAATCTGTCAAAGATCGGATATCGTGCCGAAAAACTGAACTTGGTTCAGTTTATAAAAAGGACTTGGCTTTAATTTACTTTTAACACAATGACTTAACGGTAATTACACTGTTTATTATATTGCAGAGTAAATGAGGCTTAAGGCAGTTTAGCCCATAGCATATTATATAGAGGATGCACATTATGGCTGATAGTTCGACAGCGATTGAGACTCCACTTGTGGATGGTTTGTCTCAAGCAGAGCAGTGGTTAACAAATAATTCAGATTTATTTATCCAATATGGCGTAAATATCATTTCAGCACTGATAATTCTATTTATTGGTAACCTTATTGTTAAAGCAGTAGCGAATAGCGTGTCTAAGGTTCTTCAGAAGAAGAAAATGGACCGAGCAGTTGTGGAGTTCGTCCATGGTTTAGTTCGTTACTTGTTGTTTGTGATTGTTTTAATTGCTGCACTTGGTCGTTTAGGTGTTCAAACGGCATCTGTAGTTGCTGTTATTGGTGCGGCTGGTTTAGCCGTTGGTCTTGCACTACAAGGCTCACTATCTAACTTTGCTGCTGGTGTACTTATCGTTGCATTCCGTCCATTTAAGTCTGGTGACTATGTGGAAATTGGTGGTGTGGCAGGTTCAGTTGATTCTATTCAAATCTTCCAAACGGTTCTAACAACGCCAGACAACAAAATGGTTGTAGTACCTAACGGTAGCGTTATCGGCAGCCCAATCACAAACTATTCTCGTCATGCGACGCGCCGTATTGATCTAATGATTGGTGTTTCTTACAACGCTGATCTTCAGAAGACAAAAGCGCTACTGACTAAGATCTGTGAATCTGATGAGCGTGTACTGAAAGAACCTGGCGTTCAAGTTGGTGTTCATACGCTTGCTGATTCTTCAGTTAACTTCGTTGTTCGTCCATGGGTTAGCACTGCTGACTACTGGAATGTTTATTTCGACCTGATGCAAGCAATCAAAGAAGGCTTGGATAACGAGGGTATCGAAATTCCATTCCCGCAAATGGATGTACACATGAATAAAGTAGAAGCTTAATTCCTAGTTAGTTTTTATAACTATAAGCTTTTATAAGGAAAGGCGGATAACTTAGGTTATCCGCCTTTTTTGTTGGTTTCATGAAGCTAAATAGATTTACCAGTATTGCTCAATAAGTCCATCGGTAAGCACCGTTGCTATGGCGAACATCATGGTTGCGACTGCGATATCAATGCCTTTCTTAACCTTAGGTTTAGATAGCGTCGGGCCTAGTTTTGCAGCGCCTAATGACAAAGAATAGAACCAGACGAACGAAGCCAATATAGTCCCCATAGCAAATGCAATTCTGTCGTTGCCTTCAAATTGCCCACCAATGGATCCAAGAATTACCACGGTATCCAAATAGAGATGTGGGTTTAATACTGTTACTGCCAATGCCCCTAAAATAACGGTGCGCTTGCCACGCGCTAATATCTCACCTTTCGACTCATCACTGGTGCGCACTTTGAATGCACTGCGTAGTGAGAGCAAACCATACACAGTCAGAAAAGCGATGCCACCTAGTGTCACTGAGGTAAGCAGTAATTCATTTTGCGACAAGATCGCTCCGCCGCCAAAAATGCCTAATGAGATAAACAGAGTATCGAGCAGGCTACAAATCGTTGCTGTCGTTAAATGATGATTGCGTTTTATCCCTTGATTTAGGACGTACGCATTCTGAGCGCCAATAGGGATAATCATACTTGCCCCTAGACCAAAACCTTGTAATAAAACCCAAAAACTCATTTTAACCTCCACTTATTTAACGATATTTACGTGCTATATGGCGAAGATACTCTGACCCTTTAAATAAGTATAATTAATGATTTTAATCCATTATTAGAGTTGCTAATGTGGTGATGAGTTAGCTTAAAAAGGAAGCAAATTGATGCGCGGATTGGATTATAAATGGATTGAAGCACTGGATGCTGTAGTAAAACAACGTAGCTTCGAAAGGGCTGCTGAGCAGTTATATATCTCCCAGTCGGCGGTATCTCAACGCATCAAACAGCTGGAAAAGTGGTTGGCTCAGCCAGCCTTGGTGAGAGAAAGCCCGCCTAGGCCAACGCCTGCGGGTAAAAAACTACTGGGCTTATATCGCCGTGTTCGCTTGTTAGAGCACGAGCTTGTCCCAGAGTTGATGAACGAAGAGGGAACTCAACCTCTTTCTCTGTCTATTGCGACCAATGCTGATAGCTTGGCGACATGGTTACTTCCTGCGTTATCTGATGTGATGAATTCACGTCAAGTTGAGTTGAACCTCGCGATTCATGGTGAATCAAGAACCATTGAGAAGATTAAAAGTGGTGAGGTGGCCGGTGCAATCAGTTTGGAGTCTCAAGCGATTCCTGGCTGCAGTGCTGACTATCTCGGTAGGATGGATTATGTGTGCGTGGCTAGCCCTGACTTTCATCAGCGTTACTTTGCAGAGGGCGTAAACTACGCCACCTTAAGCAAAGCACCTGCGGTTTCCTATGATCAATACGATGATCTGCATAAGAAATTTTTGCATGATCATTTTAACGTCCCGAGAGATAGTGTGATCAATCATACTGTCGGCAGCTCAGAAGCATTTGTACGCTTGGCATTGTCGGGCGTTGCCTATTGTTTGATTCCTCGATTGCAGATTATCGAGGAGCTAGAGTCTGGTGCTTTGATTGATATTACGCCCGGCTTTTTGTTGTCTTATCGAATCTATTGGCACCATTGGCAATTAGAGAGCGGGGTATTAAAAGAGATATCTCAAGCAATATTAAATTATGCCCACAACCACTTACCTCAGTAAGCTGTTGGTTTTTGCAGCGTCAAAGTTGTGTTAGAAGTCCTGTCGCGGGATTGGTTATGTGACAAATTGCTCTATGATAAAAGAACATTTGTTCAGCATAGGTCTACCTAATGAAGTTTGTACCAAAGATGTTAGCAACGTCTCTTACTCTTACAGCAGCATTGAGTGCTGTGAGTTTTCCATCATTGGCTGACTCGCCATCTTTTCCGCATATTTCAACGACAGGCTATGGTGAAGTGATCGCGACACCAGACATGGCGACATTTTCAGTTAGAGTCGTGGAATCGACGATGACTGCTGAACAGGCTAAAAATACCGTTGATAAAGTGGTGACTGGCTTTCTAAATAAGCTACATCAAGCGGGTGTTGATGAGGCGAATGTACACAGCTCTAACCTGTATTTATCTCCTCAATATCATTACCCGAAAAATGGTAAACCTGAACTGGTTGGTTACCGTGCATCACGTAATGTGACCGTTCAAGTGAATGAGCTAGCCAACTTAAATGACTACATGGATATTGCCATTGGGCAGGGTATTAACCAGATCGATAATATCCAACTTCAGGTTCGTGACCAAGCTAAGTATCAGGAGCAAGCGCGCTTGGAGGCCATTAAAGATGCGACATCAAAAGCTAAATCATTGGCGAGCGGTTTTGAGCGCGAGTTAGGTGATGTATGGCGCGTAGATTACAACGCACAATCTTCTCAGCCTGTATTGATGCGTTCAATGGCAATGGATGCGAGAACCGAGTCGAATTCTTATGAAGATTCGACGATCACCATTCGTGATCGAGTGAATGTGATCTACCAACTAGAAGAGTAGTGAACATACCTCAGGAGGGATTAGATCATCATGATCTATTTACCTACAGTAGGCCAAGTACTAAAAAGGCTCTCATTACGAGAGCCTTTTCTATTTTACTTATGATCTAATTCGATGATTAGTGAAGTAGACGAGCACGAATTGTGCCTTCGATCTCTTTCAGTTTAAGCAGAGCTTCTTCTGAACGATTCGCTTCCACGTCGATAACCACATAACCCATATCTGCTGCAGTT
The DNA here is from genome assembly GCF_041471945.1 of Vibrio sp. 10N.261.51.A4. Taxonomy (NCBI): domain Bacteria; kingdom Pseudomonadati; phylum Pseudomonadota; class Gammaproteobacteria; order Vibrionales; family Vibrionaceae; genus Vibrio; species Vibrio sp. 10N.261.51.A4. The sequence continues at coordinate 43,149 of NZ_JBFRPJ010000036.1, read as the reverse complement.
TGTAAGTACTGACCTGCAATGTTAATCCCTTCCTCTGCGAAGATGGTGTTAATTTGAGTTAGGATACCCGGACGGTTTTCGTGAATGTGCAGCAGGCGAGAAGCACCTGTATGCAGTGGTAATGATACTTCAGGGAAGTTAACACTTGATAGCGTTGAGCCATTATCAGAGTATTTTGCAAGCTTACCTGCTACTTCAACACCGATGTTCTCTTGTGCTTCTTGAGTTGAACCACCCACGTGAGGCGTTAGGATCACGTTATCGAACTGCATCAATGGGGACTCAAATGGGTCAGCATTGGTTTTTGGTTCCGTTGGGAATACATCGATTGCTGCACCTGAAAGGTGACCAGAATCTAGGGCGCCGCACAGAGCTGGGATATCGACTACCGTGCCACGTGCTGCATTGATAAAGATAGAACCAGGCTTCATGCGCTCGAACTCTTCTTTACCCATCATGTCTTTTGTTTCGTTGGTTTCAGGTACATGCAAAGAGATTACGTCACACTTGTTCAGTAATTCCGTCATGGTATGAACTTGCGTTGCGTTACCCAGAGACAGTTTGTTTTCAATGTCGTAGAAGTAAACACGCATGCCAAGGTTTTCAGCAATAATACCCAGTTGAGTACCGATGTGACCGTAGCCAATAATACCTAAACGCTTACCACGGGCTTCGTAAGAGTTGTCGGCACTCTTTTTCCAGATGCCACGGTGTGCAAGCGCGTTCTTTTCTGGAATGCCACGTAGTAGCAATAGAACCTGACCAAGAACGAGCTCAGCAACGCTTCGAGTGTTTGAGAACGGTGCGTTGAACACAGGGATACCGCGTTTTGCTGCTGCTTGAAGGTTGACTTGGTTAGTACCAATACAGAAACAACCGACGGCAACCAGCTTTTCAGCTGCATCAATAACTTCTTGGGAGATATTAGTGCGAGAACGAATACCAATGAAATGAGCATCTTTTACTGCTTCAAGAAGTTCATCTTCCGGTAGCGAGCCTTTGTGGTACTCAATGTTTGTGTAACCAGCGGCTTGCAGTACTTCTACAGAAGAAGGGTGAAGACCTTCTAGAAGTAGAATTTTAATTTTTTCTTTTTCCAGTGAAACTTTGGCCATTGTTCTCGTCCTTAAAATGGAAAGGTTGGGCAAATGCGGCGCACGTGCTACAAAATGGCTGAAAGGGGAACAAATTCACCACTTTGTTAGGAGACAAACGTTTTCCCTGTGCGTCTTCTGAACAATAAAGTAACAAAAAAAAAATGTTTTGGGTAAGAAAATTACGGAATAAGACATAATTTTACAGCAATAAAGCAAAAAAAACGGCGCCCTAGGGCACCGTATGTAATGAAGTAACAGAAAAACTCAATCTTCTATTATTTATTCTTCGATTTTTGCACCTTCAGGCGTGCCGGTGATAACCACATCAGCACCACGGTGAGCGAACAGACCAACCGTCACCACACCAGCTATACCATTGATGATATCTTCTAGTTGCTTCGGGTTTTCGATCGCCATGCCGTACACATCTAGGATCACGTTGCCGTTATCGGTTGTGCAGCCTTCGCGGTAAACTGGGTCACCACCAAGCTTAACCAACTCACGTGCCACGTATGAACGTGCCATTGGGATTACTTCAACAGGCAGTGGGAATTTACCCAACACATCAACTGCTTTAGTACCGTCAACAATACACACAAACTTATCAGAGATAGCCGCTACGATTTTTTCACGAGTCAAAGCAGCGCCGCCGCCTTTGATCATATCGCGAGTTGGGTTGATTTCATCTGCGCCATCAACATAGATGTCTAGCTTAGCGACATCGTTACACTCATACACTTTGATCTCTAGCTCTTCTAGTCGCTGCGTTGAAGCAACAGAGCTTGAAACCGCACCTTTGATTTTGTCTTTCATTGTGCCTAGTGCGTCGATGAAGTGATTTACTGTAGAGCCAGTACCTACACCTACAATGCTGCCTTCTTCAACATATTGAAGTGCTGCCCAGCCAGCTGCTTTTTTCATTTCATCTTGAGTCATGCCATTCTCCTGAATAAGGTCTTGCGCTTTGAATTGATCGTTTGCGTAATGATGAAGTTAACGTTTAGATATTGAGTTAACGTTTCTATATCGAGGTTAACGTTTGCGGCGCGATTATAGCGCTTTAATGGTTGTTTTCCCATTGCCAAGTTTTACTCGGAGTCACGATTTTAGGTAACGGAATGTCCCATTCTTCAATCGGTAGCGTATCAACATGTTGGCAATCATGAGCCAAACCAATAGGAGCTGCACCTTCGCCCGTCTCGAACCACTTTGCCAAGGTGCGATCGTAATATCCGCCGCCCATACCTAAACGATGGCCATGGGAGTCAAAGCCGACAAGGGGCGTAAGAATAAGGTCGAGTTGCTGACAAGGTTTAACCAGCATTTGATTGAGCTGAGGTTCGACAATACCGTACTTATTCAAGACCGTCGGTGTGGTTGGCGAGTAGTGTAAAAACAGCAGGTGCCCGGCAGAGAAGGGGTGCAATACTGGTAAATAAGTTTGCTTACCTTGCGCCCATAACCATTCGATTAAAGGCTGAGTATCGAGTTCGCCATCGATAGAGATATAGAGGGCAATATGCTGAGCAGACTGAATTTCATCAAGCTGCATGCACTGCTTAACTAAGTCGATACCGGATTGAGTTTGTTGGTCGCCAGATAAGGCATTGCGTTTGATACGGATCTGTTTGCGAAATTCGCTGCGTGTGAGCGTCTTCATAAGAAGGGATACCCCAAAGTGCCGTTGAGAATAGATGGCCCTTGAACCAGCGAGTTCAAGGCGGATCAGCAATGATTACCGTAGGCTTCTCGGTCGGGCCGAGCATGCTCAATAGCACTCAAGTACTAACCCTTAGGGATTGCTTATCGGCTCGGGGACGTGAATCCTCTGACAAACACTCCAGGGTAAATTTTGTGTACGCTATTGCTGTCCGTGCTTAACTTTACTGAGGACATCTGAAAGTGATGTCGTGAGCTGTTCCATTCGCTCGGTCAGTGCGTTTTGTTCATCATTTGCTTCAAACTTCTTGGTTTGTAATTCGTAGCAAATATTCAGAGCTGCGATAGTCAGCAGCTTCACTTCATTGGTTACCTTAGTACGTTCAGCCATCTCTTTCAATCGATTATCAAGATCGGCCGCCGCTGCAATCAATGACTCTTCTTGCCCTGGTGGACAATTCACTCGAGTCAGTTTTCCTAATATTTCAACGTCTACCGCTTGATTACTCATGATGGATGAACTCTTTAACGCGCTATTTTAAGGCTGTTGCCCTTCGCCATTTTTTGAGAAAGAAAAAGTGCAAGTACCGATGAGGAAGCAATCTCCTCTGAGGGAGAAACTATAGGTAAACCGCTATTAAGATTCAAGCTTTTCAGAGTGACTGTTTGTAAATGAGAGCTTGAGCACACAGTAATTCAGCAAATTGAACAATTGGTAGTCAGTCATCCTTCAATTGCTGGGGATCGATGCTTATCAGAATTGGGGTGAAGTGGTACGATTATACTATCGATATAAAGAATAACTGAGCGAGCTATCTGATGAGCGAAACTACTTTACCTGACTACCTAACGGTTGCGACTGAACTTCAATCGGCAAGTCTAGCCGTAACCCCTGCTGAGATGCACGGTTTATTAACGGGTATGTTAAGCGGAGGCTTAAGCCTTGCAGATAAAAGCTGGCAACCACTGATCTTCGATTACACCAATGAAGGCATGGGTTGGCCAGATCGCGCATTAACGCTAGCGGAAGCGACACTGAAAGTAACGACCAGTGAAATCACAGGTTCGGGTATGGAATTGTCTATGTTGCTGCCTGACGAAGACGCAAGCGCAAGCCTATTTGACTTGGCTGATGGTGTGTCTGATTGGATTAACCATTTCATTACTGGTCTAGGCTTGGTTGGCGCTCAATTGAACAAAGCGTCTGACAGTACAAAAGAAGCATTAGCTGATCTAGAAGAGATGGCTAAGCTAGGCATTGACGAAGAAGATGATCTGGAAGAGCAAGCGCAGCTTCTAGAGCACGTTATTGAGCACGTAAAAGCGTGTGCACTAACGATTCATGCTGAATTTGGTGCTCGCCCATCTGAAGATGCGGCGCCTACCATTCATTAATTCGTTGGCCGGTTTGAGGTTATGATGGCTCAGTATGATGTTGTAATTGCTGGTGGCGCAATGGCAGGGGCAACCTTAGCCCTTGCTTTGAATCACCTAAGCCAAGGTTCACTGTCGATTGCGGTAGTGGAGCCTTATCAGGTTTATCATCAAGCTCACCCTGGGTTTGATTCTCGTTCGATTGCTTTGTCCTATGGCACGGTGCAGATCCTGGATTCTTTGCGCTTATGGCAATCTATCGCTCCGGTCGCGACCCCGATTAAAGATATCCATGTTTCGGATCGCGGGCATGCCGGAATGACAGACATCTACAGTGAAGAGCTTGCTGTAGATGCGCTTGGCTACGTGGTCGAGTTAGCAGATGTGGGTCGAATCTATCAGCAGAAACTTGAATCAGAAGCGGCAATTACCATGCTTTGTCCTGAGTCTGTTAGTAAAGTTGAACGTGAAGAAGCGTTGACGACGATTGAACTGACAAGTGGGCAAACAGTAACCACTAAGTTACTGGTTGCTGCTGACGGTGCAATCTCAACCTGTTGCCAACAGCTCAATATCTCATTGAGTGAGCACGACTTTGAGCAAGTCGCTGTGATTGCCAATATTGTGGCGAGTGAACCTCACCAAGGTCGCGCATTTGAGCGTTTTACCCATCATGGGCCAGTTGCTCTATTACCGATGAGTGACAACCGTTTATCGTTGGTTTGGTGTTTAACACCAGAGCAAGCACAAAAAGTGATGACGCTAAACGACAATGAATTTCTTGAGCAATTGCAGAATGACTTTGGCTGGCGACTTGGCCGATTAGAGAAGGTCGGCAAGCGCGCGAGTTACCCTCTGATTCTTCGTCACCGACAGCAAAATATCTCTCATCGATTTGCCATTGTTGGTAATGCTGCTCAAACGCTTCACCCAATTGCGGGGCAAGGCTTTAACCTAGGCATCCGAGATGTGGCTTCCTTGGCAGAAGAGTTGTGTACCCAGTTAGATGATGTAGGTCGTTACCGTGGTCTTGTTAACTTTAGAAAGCGTAGAGAACAAGACCGAGACGCAACGATCACGTTGACTTCAAGCCTAGTTCACCTGTTCTCAAACGATTATATGACCGCTCGCATTGGGCGTAATCTTGGGTTAGCCGTAATAGATAACCTTCCACCACTTAAAGGTCCACTTTTGCGTCATACGCTTGGCCTAGTAGAAAGATAAGGTAATAAATAATGATGCAAAGTGTTGATATCGCGATTGTTGGTGGTGGCATGGTTGGCCTAGCGCTTGCTGCTGCCCTAAAAGACAGTGACCTAAGAATCGCTGTCATTGAAGGCAGAGCGCCTAGTGAAGGGCTGAGTGAGCTGCCTGATGTGCGTGTATCCGCGTTGAGTCGTTCTAGTGAAGTGATTCTTCGTAACCTAGGTGCATGGCAAGGTATCGAACAAAGACGCGCTGCACCGTATCAAGCGATGGAAGTGTGGGAACAAGACAGTTTCGCTCGTATTGAGTTTGACTCGACACGCTTGGCTCAGCCTAATCTTGGTCATATCGTTGAAAACCGTGTGATTCAATTAGCGCTGCTTGATCAGGTTAAGAAACAAGACAACGTCAGCCTGTATATGCCCGCAACGTGTAAAACGATGGCGATTGGTGAAAGTGAAGCTTGGTTAACATTGGACAATGGTCAAGCACTGACAGCTAAGTTAGTTGTTGGAGCAGACGGCGCAAACTCTTGGGTTCGTAAGCAGCAAGATATCCCATTAACACATTGGGATTACGGACACAGTGCGATTGTCGCGAACATCAAAACCACAGAGCCGCACCACAGCGTTGCTCGTCAAATCTTCACGCCTCAAGGCCCATTGGCATTCCTACCAATGCAACCAAGCAACATGAGCTCGATTGTTTGGTCTACGGAACCAAATCGTGCCGAGAAGCTGGTATCCATGTCGGATGTTGATTTTAATAAGCAGCTAACGGCAGAGTTCGACTCGAAGCTTGGATTGTGCGAAGTGGTTGGTGACCGTTTTGCCTTCCCACTGCGCATGCGTTATGCGCGTGACTTTGCGGTAGAGCGTGTGGCTTTGGTTGGTGATGCTGCTCATACCATTCACCCATTAGCAGGGCAGGGCGTGAACCTTGGCCTATTAGACGCAGCAAGCCTAGCGCAAGAGCTGTTAAAGCTATGGTCTGCGGGTGAAGACATTGGCACCAAGCGTAATCTTCGCGGCTACGAGCGCTGGAGAAAAGCAGAGGCGGCGAAAATGATTGCTTCAATGCAGGGCTTTAAAGATCTGTTTGAAGGCGATAACCCAGCTAAGAAGCTGATTCGTGGCATTGGTATGAAGCTTGCGGGCCAATTACCGGGTGCGAAAGATGAGATCATGAAGCGCGCACTGGGTTTGTCTGGCAATCTTCCTGACTTAGCTAAGCGTCCAGTGACTCATCGATAATGACATAGTGTTCTGGTGGTATATCGAATCATCATTGATACGAAAATTGGTACGAAAAAAGGGTTGGCATAATGCCAACCCTTTTTGTTTTTAATTCTGTAGATAATCAGGTCATGCGTACGCGCAGCGCAGTTTCATGATTTCACTATTTATTTCTTTCACTGTTTGAAAGTGACGTTTTTCTGCTCGGTCTGGTAGCACTAGCTTACCGTTATCAAACTCAAATTTTCCTACGCCGTAAATGTAGATTCGTCCTTTGAAAAGTCGACTTACATGTTTAGCAATCATACTCGGTGTATAGCGCTTAAACAGTCTCATTCTTAATTATCCTTATATTTACCTAGCCTGCATATTATAGAAAAACTCCGAGATAATAATTGTGATAAGCATGGAGTTATATGCAGTAGCGTTGACGTTAATTAGATATTTGTGCTGTTCTAAGCACTTTCTTCAGTAAATATCTATTTTTACGTGAGCTCCTCCCCAAAATAATACTGAGTAGTGAACTGCCGTGAACTTTTCTGTTCAGTATTAAGCAGTGATAATGTTACAAGTATAAGAATAGGCGGGATATTTTTGTTTGTGTAATCAAATTGTAAATTTCGGACAAAAAAAAAGCCCGTCTAAAACGGGCGAATAGTCACAGATGCATTACACAAAAGTGGATACTGATGTTACTCAGTGGATTCACTTGCACTGATTTGCTTAATAGCTAGTCAGTAAATTTACAATAACGCAAATTTAACTTTGTGACTACTTATGCTTTTATTTTGAGTAACTATTTATTAATGGTGTGTTCTTCTTATGACGAGGTTCACACTAAAAATGTACTCAATGAAATATTAAAATGAAGTTTGCGAAGCATGATCTAAACGATCATCGACTGATGTCCGCGACGGTCGGTGCACATAGCGCCATAAGATCATTGAGATCCAGCGCAACGCCAGCCATTCGGTCGCCGGCGCTAATGGTTACGGTCGAGTTGTTTTGAATGGAAGGATCAAAAATGATCGGCATGTGTCTCTTGAGAGCGAGCGGGCCAACACAACCCACTTTAAAGCCAGTGATTGTTTCAACATCAGCGAGAGACACGCAGGTCATTCGACGGCAATTCAGTACCGAGCGTACTTTCTTGGGATCGACAGAGCGGTCACCAGCAGTACAGGCTAACGCATACTGGTTACCCATATCCTTAAGCAGGATGCACTTCACCATTTGAGAGGCGTCGATGCCTCGCTCTTGTGCGGTTTCTTCAATGCTGGTGGTTGGCTTGCTTTGCATCAGCAGGCGATAATTCACCTGCTGTTGATCCAGCCATTGTGTAATCAGCGTTTCCACGTGGTTACTCGTCGTCAAGGCTGTACGGCAGTGGCAGGATATTCCATGTTTGATCAGGCTGCGCGGTCAGTCGCAGCTGAACATCGTCATCAAGGTTGTTTGGCAGTACCATCAAACCAATCGCTCGGTTATCAGCAAATTGATAGACGTTTAATAGTCGGCCTGCGCCACGCCAGTTCTCACCCACACTACGTTCCAGTTCAATAGGGTTTTCTAACGACAGCACGTCCGCAGTTGTGCCCGACACAATGCGCATCTCACGCTTGTTCATGCCACGGTACTTAGCACGAGCAACCGTTTCTTGACCTGTGTAACAGCCTTTTGAAAAGCTGATACCGCCAATCGCTTGCAGGTTAAGCGCTTGAGGGATGTGCTCGTTTTGCTCTGCTTTCGATAGGTTAGGCTGAGCATCAAGAATTTCATGATATTGCCAAAGTGTTTCTGATACTTTCTCCGCAGCGCTGTTTGATACCAAGGCTTCAGCGGCTTCTTCTGTCACAAGTAGAGCCCAGCGATTGTCTGAGACTTTAACCGCTGTGCCACCAGAGATAGCACGCACGTTACCTTGGCCTTCTGAAATTGAATCAATATATTGATCCGCAGACGCGCCCATCACACCGATAACAACATCTGTCGTTTGCTCGATATCAACCTTAGAGAACACGGCGTATTTTTTGATTTCGACCAGCTCTACTTCAATCGCAGATTTAGGCTGCATGAGTGCGTAACCGCCATTGTGATGGAACAGGCGGAAGATGCTCCATACCTTTCCTTTTGCATCACAGTGCGCGCCTAACGTGGATTCATCATTAGGAAGAGTGACGACATCGCACGTTACTTGACCCTGTAGGTACGACTTTTTGTCATCGCCTATCATGGTGATTGCGCTCCAGTCTGACACGTGTGTCATCATCAGTTCTGGAAGCGATTCATTTTGCGTATGAGCGAGTGGCTGAAATGTGTTTTTCCAATCCATTTTATCTTTCCTAAGAATTTTATTTGGCTCTATGTTAATCCGGTTCTGTTTCTTTGTCAGCCTAGGTTTTTTTGTGAGCTTAGATAGGGACTGTGACTCACATAGTAGTTACAGGGCGTATGACTTGTTACACTCCGAGAAAGAAAAATTATAGGTGAGGATAGCCAATGTACACTGCAGAGCAGAAAGCACGAATTAAATGGGGTTGCCGTCGCGGCATGTTAGAACTTGATGTAGTCATCATGCCATTTTTCGAAGAGTGTTTTGATTCATTGCAAGAGCAGGAACAGCGCGAGTTTGTTTCTCTATTAGAGTGTGATGACCCAGATTTGTTTACTTGGGTGATGGGACACGGACGCAGTGAAAACCTAGGCCATGCATCAATGGTTGATAAAATTGTCGCACACAACCTCAGCAAGGTTCGTTAAGCTCCAGCTTAACCCTTCATATTCCGCATTATTCGCAAAGGGCACTGTTTTCGGGTGCCTTTTGTTTTTCATCGTCCTGTCTTCTATTCCACTTGTTGTCAGCCTTTATTGCTTGGCACTGCTGATTCATCTGCTTCAAACTAATCATCTGATTTTGAATAGTGCCCATGGCCGTTTTGATTATAAAGAGGATGGTGATATTCGACTCAATGACCGAACTTACCGACTCAAGTCCGTTGATAAGATCTGGGCGCAGTTCTTCGTTAAATTACAGTTTGAATGTGGGCACTCGGTACTGCTTTGGCGAGACAGCTGTTGCGAGCGCGAATATCGTCATTTTCTGGCGAACTTACAACGAACACGCTAGATAAAAGAAAGCGTTAGACAAAAGAAAAGGGAGCTCTCGGCTCCCTTTCGTTTAATCATTTTCCGCTGACGGCTAATTCGCTAAGCACGTTTAACCAATTATTATGATTGGCGTTTCTCTGGCGTCAGAATCGTTGGGCCACTGTCTTCAGCAAGTTCAGGGTAATCCAACGTGTAGTGTAGGCCGCGGCTCTCTTTGCGCTGCATTGCACAACGAACCATTAGCTCTGCCACTTGTAGCAAATTACGCAGTTCTAATAAGTTATTCGAAACCTTGAAGTAGCTGTAGTACTCATGAGTTTCTTGTTGCAGCATCTGAATGCGACGCAATGCTCGCTCTAGTCGTTTATCCGTTCGAACAATGCCCATGTAATCCCACATGAATAGGCGCAGTTCGTGCCAGTTGTGTTGAATGATAACTTCTTCATCACTGTTGGTGACCTGGCTTTCATCCCATGCTGGCAGTTCAGCGCACAGTTGAGATTGGTCGATGTTCTCAACGATATCTTTTGCTGCTGCCCATGCGTAAACCACACACTCAAGCAGTGAGTTAGAAGCCATTCGGTTTGCACCGTGTAAGCCGGTGTAGCTCACTTCGCCAATCGCATACAAGTTCGTTAGGTCGGTTTGACCCTGCTTATTCACCATGACACCACCACACGTGTAGTGAGCGGCTGGTACGATAGGGATCGGCTCTTTGGTCATGTCGATGCCCAAGTCCATCAAGCGAGTATGGATCATCGGGAAGTGCGCTGTGATGAATTCTTCAGGCTTGTGGCTGATATCAACATACATACAGTCGGCACCTAAGCGCTTCATTTCGAAGTCAATTGCACGAGCAACCACATCACGTGGCGCCAGTTCACCGCGCTCATCGAAGTCCTTCATAAAGCGAGAACCATCTGGACGACGCAAGTAAGCACCTTCACCACGCAGTGCTTCCGTTAGTAGGAAGTTACGCGCTTCTGGGTGGAATAAACAAGTTGGGTGGAACTGGTTGAACTCAAGGTTTGCCACACGACAACCCGCACGCCAAGCGATAGCAATACCATCACCTGAAGAAACATCTGGGTTAGAGGTGTATTGGTAAACCTTTGAAGCGCCGCCTGTTGCTAATACAACAAACTTAGCGCGCACGGTTTCAACATGTTCTTGGTTACGGTTCCAAATGTAGGCACCGATCACCTTGTCTTTTGAACCACCAATCTTATCTTCCGTGATCAAATCCAGCGCATTGTGGCGCTCGAAGATCTCGATATTTGGGTGGTTGTTGACGTTATCTTGTAGTGAGGTTTGCATCGCCATGCCAGTTGCATCGGCAGCGTGCAGAATTCTGCGGTGACTGTGGCCACCCTCACGAGTGAGGTGATATTTTGGTTGGCCTTCTGTGCTGTTCTCATCTTTATCAAATGGAACACCACCATCAATCAGCCATTGCACACACTCTTTCGCATTTTCAGCAATGAATTGAACTGTATCTTCTTCGCATAACCCAGCCCCAGCGATTTGAGTATCCTCTACATGAGACTCAATACTGTCCGACTCATCGAACACCGCGGCGATACCACCTTGTGCGTAATACGTCGATCCTTCGCTGCGTGGTCCTTTGCTTAATACAATTACTTTTGCATGTTCTGCTACGCGTAAGGCTAATGACAAGCCTGCCGCACCACTTCCTACCACTAATACATCACACTGATGTTCACGGTTTGCGTTCATAAAACTTATTAAATCCCGGGCTATAGTCGAGTTGTCCACTCTCAATTGACTTTGTCTTGTTTTAGGAGTTTGGCTAAGACTGTTATAATCTCTCCAGAGTCATCCTTAAACGCTATGCAAAATCAATATATAGACAGCTATCTAGAAATATTTAATTGCTCAATACCATTGCTTTTGCTCAAGTTTCCCCAAATTGATAGGGATAGCTATTTTTATTACATCACATTGTGAAACAATAATGGCAAATAATTTTAAGAAAGTTGGAACTTTCGGTATTTGGCTTAGTCACAATAGTGCTCTTGTAGACGGTGGTGTCAATACTACATTTCGCATAATTAGTACCCATATCTGTGAAGGTGAGGGTTATAACAATAGGAGTACCCGCTCGAATGAACGAGCAGCTAACCGATCAAGTGTTGATTGAGCGAGTTCAGAGTGGAGATAAGCAGGCATTTAACTTACTAGTGGTTAAGTATCAAAACAAAGTTTGTAATCTTATCTCTCGATACGTGAATAATTCCGGTGATGTACCTGATGTAGCACAAGAAGCTTTTATTAAAGCTTACCGCGCGATACCTAACTTTCGTGGCGAGAGTGCCTTCTATACATGGTTATACCGAATTGCCGTGAACACCGCTAAAAATCATATCGTTGCCCAAAGCCGTAGGCCGCCAGCAACCGATGTAGATGCAGAAGATGCAGAATATTACGAAACAGGCAGCGCGTTAAAAGAAATATCGAACCCTGAGAACTTAACGCTGTCTAAAGAATTGAAACAAGTTGTTTTTGGAGCGATTGAAGCGCTACCAGAAGACTTAAAAACTGCAATGACGTTGCGAGAGCTCGAAGGTTTGAGCTACGAAGAGATTGCAGAAGTAATGGATTGCCCTGTAGGAACCGTACGTTCGCGTATTTTCCGAGCTCGTGAAGCGGTGGAAAAGAAAATCAAACCTCTTTTGCAACGCTAGAACTTGTAATAATTATGGTGAAAATAATGGCTGATAAAGAAAAGCTTTCGGCACTCATGGATGGTGAAACGATCGATAAAGCTCTCATTGTAGATCTAGAATCTGATCAAGAAAGCATGGATACTTGGCAGAGTTACCATTTAATTGGTGATGTTATGCGTGGGGATTCGCCAGAAACTCCAGAGTGGAACATTGCTAATAGTGTAGCGGCAGCGCTTGAGAACGAGCCTGCACATGGTTCAATGTCGAACCTGCACCAAGTGAATGTTGAACCTACTGTTGCTCCAATTGAAGAGCAACCTAAACCTCAGCAAGCGAAGCGTCAGCTTCCGGCGTGGTTACAACAGTTTGGACAAGTTGCCGTGGCAGCGTGTGTTTCATTAGCCGTTGTATTAGGTGTTCAACAATATGGTGGTAGCGACCCTGCAGCACCAGAGCAGTTGCCTGTACTCCAGACGATTCCATTTGCCGGTTCTGCGGAACCAGTAAGTTTAACGCGTGACTCTGTTGAGAAACCAGCATCTGAAGCTAACTTGCAAGAGCAGCGCAAACGCGTTCATGCATTGTTAGAAGATTATGAGCTGCAGCTAAGATTAAACAGTGATGCATCGCCAATGCAAGATGCACATCTAGAATCGGACATTGAATGAAGAAAATCCTGGTCAGTGCACTGACACTGTTCAGCTTGATGTCTCCAACAGCCTTTGCAGAGGAAACCACTGCAAAGGCCTTGTTGCATCAAATGAACGAGGCCAGTCAGCATCTAAATTACGAACTCTCCTACATTTTGATAAAGAAGAGCAGTATTGAGCCTCTTGTTTATCGCCATGCGGTTAACGACGACCAACAACTTGCACACCTTGTTTATCTAAGCGGCCCTGTTCGTGAAGTCATTCGACGTGGCAACGAAGTTAGCTACATCGAGCCGGGTACAGAGCCATTTACGATTCAGTCAGGCAGCATGGTTGCGCCTGTTATTCCGATGATTAATCGAGATATCGAATCTCTGAATCAGTACTACGACTTTGTGAAAGTTGGTCGCTCTCGTGAAGCAGGTAGCACCACTCAAGTGCTGCGTGTCGTGCCGAAAGATGGCCTTCGCTACTCTTACGTGGTTTGGGTAGACGAAAAAACGAATCTTCCTTTGCGTGCCGACCTTTTGGATCGTGATGGCGAAGTGCTTGAACAGTACCGCACTATCTCTTACGTGGTGAACGATAAGATTGCTGAGGCTATGGGTGGCTTGAGCCAAGCTCAATTGCCGAAAGTTTTATCATTACCGGAAGGCTTAGTGAGTGAAACTAACTGGCAAGCGTCGTGGATTCCTGAAGGGTTTAAATCAAAAGAGCTTAGCCGCTATCAAATGGCTGCGACCGATAAAATGGTTGAAAGTCAGCTTTTCAGTGATGGACTGTTTAACTTTTCGGTTTATATCGCGGAAAAAGATGAGCATTCATTGAAAGGGCAGCTGGTGCGTCAAGGGCGTAGAACCTTGCACAGCTTAGTGATTGGCGATAAAGAGATCTCTGTGGTTGGTGACATTCCGCCGGCAACTGCAAAACGTATTGCTCAGTCAGTTACATTTAATAAATCGGTACAAGCGCAATGATGACCGCGCTGGCGACCGTTAGCTCGGTTGAACAAAAAGGTAAGCAATACTTTGTTCAATTGAGCTGCGAACAACAAACCAGTTGTAGCAGCTGTTCTTCTCAAAAAAACTGCGGTACGGGTATTGTGACCAAGGCTGTTGGCAATAAATCTTTGTTTTGGCAGCTTAAAACCAAAAGCTTAGTCAAAGCTGGACAAATCGTAGAAATTGGCTTTCCAGAAAAAAGCCTACTTCAGTCGGCGGCGATTGTTTATCTCATCCCACTTTTCATGTTGATGATTGGTGCTGGTTTTGGGCAACTCTTGTTACAACCCTTACTCCAGGGGGGCGAGGGCATTGTTATCTTAAGTGCAGCACTGTTTACTGCTGGTGGGATTGCCTTAGCGAAGCGGTTAGCCAAACCCATGGAAGACAAATCCAAGCAAGAAGTCGTCTTGATTCGAATCCTAGGTGAGTCTCTCGTCTAATTTATGATGCTTCTTGCCCTTAAATTGGGTAGAATCTGCCAACTTGATTGAAATGCCGCCACCAATGCTGACTGTAGATTGGACGCGTCGCGGCTTTCTTATTATCCCTATTCAAAGAGTTTAGTCACACCAAGCCTATGAAGCACATTCGTAATTTTTCGATTATCGCCCACATCGACCACGGTAAGTCGACCCTTTCTGACCGCTTAATCCAAGTTTGTGGAGGATTAAGTGAACGTGAGATGGCAGCTCAAGTCCTCGATTCTATGGATATAGAACGCGAGCGTGGTATTACAATTAAAGCGCAGAGTGTGACTTTAGATTACAAAGCTAAAGATGGTGAAACTTACCAACTTAACTTTATCGACACTCCTGGACACGTAGACTTCTCTTACGAAGTATCTCGTTCTCTAGCGGCTTGTGAAGGCGCACTACTTGTAGTGGATGCTGGCCAAGGTGTTGAAGCACAAACTCTAGCAAACTGTTACACAGCAATCGAAATGGAACTGGAAGTAGTGCCAATCTTGAACAAGATTGACCTACCAGCTGCTGAACCAGAACGTGTTGCTGAAGAAATCGAAGAGATCGTTGGCATCGATGCGATGGAAGCGACTCGCTGTTCTGCGAAAACAGGTTTGGGTGTTGATGATGTTCTAGAAAACATCGTGACGGCAATCCCGCCACCGGAAGGTGATCCTGAAGCGCCTCTACAAGCGTTGATCATTGACTCTTGGTTCGATAACTACCTTGGCGTAGTTTCTTTGGTTCGTATCAAAAACGGTAAGCTGAAGAAGAACGATAAGATCAAAGTAATGTCGACAGACCAAGTATGGGGTGTTGACCGTCTAGGTATCTTCACGCCTAAGCAAATCGATACTACAGAGCTAAATACTGGCGAAGTAGGTTGGGTTGTTTGTGGTATTAAAGACATCCTAGGTGCACCGGTTGGTGATACGTTGACGCTTGCAAAAGGCGGCAGCACTGAACGTCTACCTGGTTTCCAAAAAGTGAAGCCTCAGGTATACGCTGGTCTATTCCCTGTATCATCTGATGACTACGAAAACTTCCGTGACGCGTTAGGCAAATTAAGCCTGAACGATGCATCACTGTTCTTTGAACCAGAAAGTTCAGCAGCACTTGGTTTTGGTTTCCGTTGTGGCTTCTTAGGAATGCTTCACATGGAGATCATCCAAGAGCGTCTAGAGCGTGAATACGACCTAGACCTAATCACAACTGCTCCAACAGTAGTGTATGAAGTTGTAAAAACAGATAAAACGGTTCTTTACGTTGATAGCCCGGCTAAACTGCCAGCGGTTAATGACCTAGAAGAAATTCGTGAGCCAATTGCACGCTGTAATATTCTGGTACCTTCGGATTACCTAGGTAACGTAATCACACTGTGTGTTGAGAAGCGTGGCGTACAAGTAGACATGGTCTACCACGGTAACCAAGTTGCTGTGACGTACGATCTTCCTATGGCAGAAGTAGTTCTAGACTTCTTCGACCGTCTGAAGTCAACGTCTCGCGGCTATGCATCATTGGATTACAACTTCCAACGTTACGAGCCATCAAACATGGTACGTGTAGACGTACTGCTGAATGGCGAAACAGTTGATGCACTAGCTATCATTACGCACAAAGATATTGCTCAGTCTCGTGGTCGTCTACTGGTAGAGAAGATGAAAGAATTCATCCCTCGTCAGATGTTCGATATCGCGATTCAAGCAGCGATTGGTAACCACATCATTGCTCGTTCTACAGTGAAACAACTGCGTAAGAACGTAATCGCAAAATGTTACGGTGGTGATATCAGTCGTAAGAAGAAACTTCTTAAGAAACAAAAAGAAGGTAAGAAGCGTATGAAGCAGATCGGTAACGTTGAACTGCCTCAAGAAGCTTTCCTTGCAATCCTTCATGTTGGCAAAGACTAGGTATCAATCGCACTAACTATCTGCTGAACATTACTGGTTAAAATCGTTTATTTCTTTGTTGCAAAGATTGCAATTAGGCCCACTAGTCACTGCACTTTGCGCCTCGAACTAAACGATTTTTCCTGCGTAATCTCCCCAGCATTTAGTCAGCATGATTGATACAGATTAGAAATATTAAGCAGAGTGAAAGGGTTATACTCTTTCACTTTCGTTATTTTTAAAGAAATGAAATTTAAGGGATATCAATGGCTAATACATTTTCGCTTATCTTAGTGATCGTAACTCTAGTGACCGGCATTGTATGGGCGTTGGAAAAGTTTGTGTGGGCGAAGAAGCGCCAGCAAAAGCTTGCTGACGTTGAAGCACAATCGAATGGCCTAGACGCTGAAACTAGCGCAAAAGTTACGGCTCAACCTTGGTGGGTTGAGAACAGTGTGTCCATTTTCCCGGTAATTGCATTTGTTTTGGTTCTGCGTTCATTTATTTATGAACCGTTTCAAATCCCTTCTGGCTCGATGATGCCAACGCTTTTGGTTGGTGACTTCATCTTGGTAGAGAAGTACGCGTACGGTCTAAAAGACCCAGTATGGCGCACTCAACTGGTAGAAACGGGCAAGCCAGAGCGTGGTGATTCAATCGTATTTAAGTACCCACCTCAGCCTAACATCGACTACATCAAGCGTGTTGTTGGTATGCCAGGTGACACCATTCGCTACAGCAGTCGTAAAGAGATCTGCATTCAGGCGAAGGGTACAAGTAGCTGTGAACCAGTGAAACTAAGTAATGTTGAAGAGAGCCAATTTATTCAAGATGGTGTGCCTCTGATTCAGCTGAACGAACAGCTTGGAGACGTAGAACACCAGATTTTAGTTAACCCATTGCGCCGCGATCGTGTGCAAGCATATCAGCCTCGCAATGGTGTTAACGAATGGGTCGTTCCAGAAGGCCAGTACTTTGTGATGGGTGATAACCGTGACAACAGTGCCGATAGCCGTTACTGGGGCTTTGTCCCTGAAGCAAACCTTGTTGGTAAGGCCGTTGCTATTTGGATCAGCTTCGAATTCGAACGCGGTTCAGACAGTGTACTTCCAACATGGATTCCTACTGGTGTGCGTTTTAATCGCATCGGTGGGATTCATTAATCGATCACATAACACATCGAGAGAGCATGAATTCTCCAATTGATAAACTAGAGAGAAAGATTGGCTATCAGTTTAATGATGCCGATCTTATCCACTTGGCGCTGACTCACCGCAGCGCCGCAGGTAAACATAACGAACGTCTTGAGTTTCTGGGCGATTCAATTTTAAGTTTTGTTATCGCTGATGATCTTTACCACCGTTTTCCTAAGGTAAACGAAGGTGATATGAGCCGCATGCGCGCAACATTAGTACGTGGTCATACATTGGCAGAACTAGGTCGTGAATTCGAACTAGGAGATTACTTAAAATTAGGTCCAGGTGAGTTGAAGAGTGGCGGTTTCCGTCGTGATTCTATTCTAGCGGATGCGGTTGAAGCGGTCATCGGCGCTGTCTATTTAGATAGTGATACCGAGACGGTTCGCGGCATTATTTTAAGCTGGTACCAATCTCGCCTAGATGCTATTCAGCCTGGAGTATCTCAAAAAGATCCGAAAACTCGCCTACAAGAGTTTTTGCAAGGTCGAAGAAATCCTCTACCTGTCTACACAGTGACTAATATTAAAGGTGAAGCACACAACCAAGAGTTTACGGTTGAGTGTGAAGTGGCAGGTGTGGATAAACCTGTTATCGGTAAAGGCACTAGCCGCCGCAAGGCAGAACAAGCGGCTGCTGAAACAGCATTAGAGCAACTAAGCAATGTCTGATAACAACCAAGATTTCGATATCGATGCATTCTTTTCATCTGATAGCAAAAAAACAGGCCTACCGGAAAACCAACACTGTGGCTTCATCGCTATTGTCGGTCGCCCAAATGTAGGTAAGTCGACGCTTCTGAACCATATTCTGGGTCAGAAGATTTCTATTACATCACGTAAACCACAGACGACACGTCACCGTATTATGGGCGTTGAAACTGAGGGTGATTACCAAGCGATCTTTGTTGATACTCCTGGACTTCATATTGAAGAAAAGCGTGCCATCAACCGCTTGATGAACCGTGCGGCGAACAGCTCATTGAGTGATGTAAACCTAGTATTCTTCCTTGTCGATGGTACTCACTGGACTGACGACGATGAGATGGTTCTGAACAAACTGAAGAAGACTGACTTCCCAGTTGTACTTTGCATCAACAAAGTAGATAACGTTCAAGACCGTACTAACGTGATGCAGCACATGATGGAAGTCTCTAAGAAGATGGACTTCATTGATGTAGTGCCAATCTCAGCGAAGCAAGGTAAAAATATTGATGTACTGCGTAAGCACGTACGTGAACATTTACCTAAAGCGACACACCACTTCCCTGAAGAATACGTGACTGATCGCTCGCAACGTTTTATGGCCTCTGAAATTATCCGTGAAAAGCTGATGCGCTTTACGGGTGACGAGCTACCTTACTCGGTAACGGTTGAAATCGAACGTTTCGATTACAACCCAGATAACGATGGCTTCCACATCAATGCACTGATTCTTGTTGAGCGTACAGGCCAGAAGAAAATGGTGATTGGTAAAGCGGGCGAGAAGATCAAAACGATTGGTCGTGAAGCGCGTATCGATATGGAAGAGCTATTCGGCCGTAAGGTTTACCTAGAGACTTGGGTCAAGGTTAAATCTGGCTGGGCTGATGATGAGCGTGCACTTCGCTCGTTAGGCTACATCGACGATCTATAATATATTGAACGTCACTTTCTGAGATTAAGAAAGTTGAACTGAAGATAAATCCAAGAGAGAGTGCGAACTCTCTCTTTTTGTATCTGTAATAAGGGTAAGTGATTGAGCGAAGGGTTACAGCGATGCTTTGTGTTGCACCGTCGACCATACAGTGAGTCGAGCCTGATCTTGGACGTCTTCAGCGAAGAGTTCGGTCGGGTGACGTTGATGTCTAAAGGCGCTCGCAGCAAGCGTTCCAATTTGAAAGGTGCATTACAACCTTTTACGCCGCTATTGCTTAAGTGGTCTGGTAATGGTTCGATGAAAACCTTACGCCAAGCTGAACCTATCAGCTTGGGGCTCCCTCTCGCCGGTATTAATCTGTATTCAGGCATGTACGTGAACGAGCTTATCGGTCGGGTATTGATGGCGGAAGTACCGATGCCTGCACTTTTTCACGACTATCTTCATGCTTTAACAGAGCTGGCGCATAATGATAATCCTGAGCCAGCACTGCGTCGCTTTGAGCTGGCTCTATTATCTGCTATGGGTTACGGCGTCGACTTTTTACACTGCGCGGGCACTGGCGAAGCGATTGATCCGAGCATGACTTATCGCTATCGAGAGCAGAAAGGTTTCATCGCTTCAGTACGTCGAGATAACCTGACTTTTATGGGCGATGAACTTATTGCAATCAGCGAACGTAGGTTTATCACTAAAGAGCAGTTAAAAGCGGCAAAACGCTTTACACGCATAGCCTTAAAGCCGTATCTTGGCGGCAAACCATTAAAAAGTAGAGAGCTATTTATGCCAACAATAGCCCTCTCCAGAGCACGGAGTATTGGAAAATGAGCTCAATCCTTTTAGGCGTTAATATCGACCATATTGCAACACTACGTAATGCACGTGGTACTAAATACCCAGATCCAGTACACGCAGCTGAAATCGCTGAACGTGCTGGTGCAGATGGCATTACTATTCACCTGCGTGAAGACCGTCGTCACATCGTTGATCGCGATGTGCGTATTCTGGCTGAAACACTTCAAACTCGCATGAACTTGGAGATGGCCGTAACGGACGAGATGGTTCAAATTGCACTCGATACTAATCCTGAGTTTGTTTGTCTGGTTCCTGAAAAACGTGAAGAGCTAACCACTGAAGGTGGCTTGGACGTAGTTGGTCAACTAGAGAAGATCAAAGCGGCGACACAAAAACTGTCTGCAGCAGGTATCAAGGTATCTCTGTTTATCGATGCTGACCGTGAGCAAATCGATGCTGCAAAAGCGTGTGGCGCACCGTTCATTGAACTGCACACGGGTCACTATGCTGATGCTAAGACAGAAGAAGATCAACAAGACGAGCTTAAGAAGATCGCAGCAGGCGCAAGCTATGCAGATGACTTAGGTATCACAGTCAATGCGGGTCATGGTCTGACTTACCACAACGTAGCACCGATTGCGGCTCTTCCTGAGATCTACGAGCTGAACATCGGTCACTCGATCATGGGACGCGCAGTGTTTGATGGTTTGAACAAAGCCGTTGCAGACATGAAAGCTGTGATGGAAACAGCACGCAACAACGCTTAATTTTCTAAACCGTAAGCGACGAATTAGTAGAATTAATAGATAGAAGTTTAGTAGTAGGGTAAGCATGGCTGTTGTTGGATTAGGTACAGATATCGCAGAAATTGAACGTGTTGAAAAGGCATTGTCACGAAGTGGTGACGCTTTTGCTCAGCGTATTTTGACTGATTCTGAATTTGAAGTATTCCAGCAACTCAAGCAAAAAGGGCGTTACCTTGCAAAACGTTTTGCTGCCAAAGAAGCGGCATCTAAGGCGTTAGGTACGGGTATCGCGCTGGGTGTGACCTTCCACGACTTTGAGATTTCAAACGATGAGCATGGCAAGCCAGTTCTGAGCTTGCATAAAAAAGCGCGTGAAATCGCAGAGGCGAATGGCACAACATCGATTCATCTGACTATCTCGGATGAGCGTCACTACGCTGTGGCAACGGTGTTACTCGAATCGTAAACAGATTATCGCGACTTTATATCTAGTGCTCTTGGCTCTAGACAGAAAAAAGCAGAGCTCATGAGCTCTGCTTTTTTATTGGCGGGTAAACCCTCTAAAGAATACTAGTGAGTAACAAGTACCCGCTAGGCCTTCGCCGGTTTCAAGTAGTGAATTGCGGTTGCTTGAACCTTATCTAATTCATCCTGAAGCTCGAAAAGCTCAGGTTCAATGTCTTCAACAGAAGTACCTGAACGCAGCTCTTTCTCTATTGTCGCACATACCGATTTTAGCCTTGGTACGCCGCTGTACGAGCTGCTGCCATGCATCTTGTGAATGATGTGTATCAGCTCTTCAACTGGATAGTCACTGTCTTCTATCGCTTTGTCTGCTGCCTCATACACCTCTGGAATAAAGTCGACGAGCATTTGCAGCATATCGCGTGCGAGGTCTTCTTTATTGGCGGCTTGTTTCATCGCAGCTTGCCAATCAATGATGATGTTTGTGTGCACGCTGGCTTCAGTTTCTGACACCGGACCATTGTCGACTTCAGCAGAGACCGCTGGGTGGTCTGGATCTATTTTTTCGATGTGCTCAACCTCAGAGGTCGGGCTCCAATGAATCAGAACCTGCTGTAAAACATGCTCTTCAATAGGTTTGGTTAGGTAGTCATCCATGCCCGCTTCAAGCAGTCGATCTCGTTCGCCAATCATTGCATGTGCGGTCACGGCAATTACAGGTGTATTCGCATTGTTCGCCAGTTTTTTGATGTTCTGACAAGCGGTTACACCGTCCATCTGTGGCATTTGAATATCCATGAAGATGATATCAAATGGCGTCTCTGTCGCTTTGTCTATCGCCTGCTGACCACTGGTACAACTGATGACGGTTTCTACACGCTCTTTAAGCAGCGCGGTAATCAACTTAAGGTTGGCTGGGTTGTCGTCTACTGCCATCACAGTAAGCGGTAACTTCTCTTCAGAATGCGTTTCAATCGCTGGTGCAATCAAGGTAGGTGCCTGATTCGATACCAGAGTTTGCAGCAACTTCTTACGAGAAAGAGGCTTGGTGATGCACTGAACATCGACCTCTTTCATTAGTTGCTCACCCAACGCTAGCTCGGTACTTGGTGTACCAATAATCACGTTTTGAGCAATCTTCTTCGCACCGATCGCCCAACCACTCACAGTATCAAATTGATACTCTTGGTTGGCGGCTAGGTTAAGCAGAACGTAGTCATACGAGGTCGTCTCATCTGGCATCACCGAACGATACGTTACCACTAAGCCTTCTTGGGTTAGGATTTGCTGAGTAATCGATGCCGCTTGCATGTTTGGCTCGATAAGCAGCAGTTGTTTGTCTTGCAGACACTGCGTCTCAATCAGCTCTGTCATCGGCATATCAGTCGTTGATAGTCTCAAGGTGAACCAGAAGGTAGAGCCTTGGTGAAGACGACTGGTTAGGCTGATCTCTCCGCCCATTTGGCTGACCAGTTTTTGGGTGATAACCAGACCTAAGCCTGTACCGCCGTAACGACGAGAGATACTTGCATCGGCTTGGCTGAAAGCTTGGAAAAGCTGAGCTTGTTGACGCTCAGAAATACCAATACCCGTATCGCGAACCATGAATTGCAGCTCGATGTTGTCTTCACTTTGTGAGCGAAGCTCAACGCTGATATCAATGTTGCCGCGTTCGGTAAACTTGATTGAGTTACCAACAAGGTTGGTTAGGATCTGCTGAATACGCAGTGGATCGCCCACCACACCTGGCGGTACTTTAGGGTCGATCTTCAGTGTCAGTTCTAGGCCTTTCTCATGAGCGTTGGTTGCTTGAAGGTTTACTACCTCTTCAAGGCTGGCTTGGAATTCAAATGGGATGTTCTCTAGGGCTAATTTACCGGCTTCAAGTTTCGAGAAGTCCAAGATATCGTTGATGATGCTAAGCAGGTTGTTTGCCGAGCGTTCAATGGTTTGCAGGTAATCGGTTTGACTGTTCGATAGGTGAGTCTTGAGCATTTGACGAGTAAAGCCAATCACACCGTTCAGCGGCGTTCTCAATTCGTGAGACATATTCGCTAAGAACTCAGACTTAACACGAGCCGCTTCTTGAGCGCGTTTCTTCGCGATGTCTAACTCAACGTTTTGAATCTCTAGTTGTTCAAGAGTTTCACGCAAATCTGATGTGGCCTGGTCGATACTGTGCTGCATCTCGACGTGATACTCTGATAGCGATACCGCCATCGCATTGATACCGTTTTTCAGCGAGTCTAGCTCACCATGCATCTTACCTTCGATACGCACATCTAGGTGACCTCGACGAATTCGGTCGACCATGTTTTTCATGTGTGTGATCGGTTGAGTGACATCGTGCATTAAGCGGAACGCAAACACGCCCGATAAACCAAGCCCGAGAATCAACACTAAGAATGCAGAGAACACTTCTTGATATTGCTGCAATCGAAGTGATGAAAGATCTAATTCAATCGCAATGTAGCCGATCGCTTGATTAGCTTGAGACTGACCGTTGGCTGAATTGATGTACTGGCCTTCGGCGATGATAGGTGTCCGCAGAATCAGCGTATTATCGAGAAGGTTCGATGAGCTTAAATGCGGGATCGGTTTATCTTTGGGGTAGGTCAGGCTTTCAAAATCGGGGTGGAAGTTTGAGGTTACAAACAACTCATGACGCTCATCAAACACCGCGATACTGCGCACTAGCTTAGAATTCTTTCGATGCGCATAGCTAATAAGCTGACGAACAGACTCTCGACTTTCGAGCTTCATGCCTGATTCACTCGTAATCGCAAGTGGCTCAATGATGCTAGTACCAGTGTTAACCACTTGACCTTCAAGGTCTTGATAGCGGTTAAATGAGAAAAATGCACTCAATAGCAACCCAATAATCAGGGTTGGAGCTAGAGTTAAGGTAATTACACGGGCTCTTAAGCCATATCTGGTCATGTTCTTTAATTACATCGAGGTCTGGATATGGGAAAATAACGCACACAATGGCGGTTAAGTGAACGGTAAGCTTAATCAAAGCCGTGACGTTCGACAATGATTCCAAGACATAATAGTGAGTCCTGGATACCAATTACTTATTAAAAGATACATTAGGCACAAGCAATGGCACGTTTTTTCCAACCAAAAAAGAAAACTCAACTCGAGACCAAGCATCAATCGGTTTTGGTTGAACGAATGGATCACAATGGCGCTGGCATCGCTTATCAAAAGAATAAACCGGTTTTCATTGATGGCGCATTGCCCGGTGAGCAGGTGGTTATTCAACTTACTGAGAGCAAAAGTAAGTTTTCGCGAGCTAAACTCATCAAGTTATTGAAGCCGAGCGAGCAGCGTTTAAAGCCGTTTTGTAAGCACTTTAATCAGTGTGGTGGCTGTCACCTTCAACACCTAGGTTACTCTTCTCAGGTTGAGCATAAATCGCAATCTCTGACGCACCTGATGAGCCAATACCAAACGGCGAACACTGAAGTTGCACAACCTATTGTCGGTGATGAAACCGGTTATCGACGTCGCGCACGTATCAGCCTATTTGTTGATAAGAAGACACAACAGCTTCAATTCGGTTTCCGTAAGAAGCAGAGTAAGCAGATTGAAAACATCACCGACTGTGCCGTGCTTGATCCTCGCCTTAATGTGTTGCTGCCAAAACTGAAAAATTTACTGAACACTTTCAACAGCCTTACGTCTTTAGGACACGTTGAATTGGTGTTGGGCGATACTGGCCCTGTTATGGTTCTACGTCACCTTAAGCCTTTAGTTGAAAAAGATGAGCAAGCGCTGATTGCGTTAGCAAAAGAAGAAGGCGCTACGCTGTACTCGATGCCTGAAACCGATAAGTTGGCCCGTCTGGTTGGTGATGCGCCTAGCTACAGCGAAACTGGCGTGACGTTACCGTTTGAGCCAAACCACTTTATCCAAGTAAACCAGAAAGTGAATCAGCAGATGGTGGCTCAAGCGATTGAGTGGCTAGAACCTCAAGCGGATGAGCGAGTGCTAGACCTGTTTTGTGGTCTCGGTAACTTTAGTCTGCCTATCGCGCAACAATCGGCGTTTGTGGTTGGTGTAGAAGGCGTTGATGAAATGGTTCAGCAAGCCGCATCTAATGCAGCGTTAAACCAGTTAAGCAATACGGAATTTTACCAAGCTAACCTTGAAGAAGACTTATCTTCACAGCCTTGGGCAAAAGAGAAATTCGATAAAGTATTGCTTGACCCGGCACGTGCGGGAGCGAGTGGGATCGTTGATCAAATTTCAGCGTTAGGAGCGAAGCGTGTGGTTTATGTTTCGTGTAATCCTGCTACTCTAGCTAGAGATTCTGAGAGCTTAGAAAAACAAGGCTATCAATTAGCCAAACTGGGTATGTTGGACATGTTCCCACACACCAGTCATCTAGAATCGATGGCTCTCTTTATCAAGGCTTAGAGGCCCTTAAACAAGGCTTCAAATGAATCACAAAGGCGCAGGGAAGCCTGCGCTGATATCAATATGGTCGAACTAACTTGGAACCAGTTAGTCATATTGAATTGGGTATAAAACATAATAACTAGGAAGGCATGATGGTTGCGGTACGAAGCGCACATTTAAACCCAAGCGAACAGTTTGAGCTAGAAAGTTGGATTGCGTCATTGAATCAAGACGCAAAAACCTCGAATAAACTGATTAAAGTTTATCGTCACTGTGAAGAACTTTTAAAAGATCACGAGCAAGCATCGCTCTTGCTTTGGCGTGGCCGTGAGATGATCGAAATCTTGGTCACCTTGTCCATGGACCGTGCCACTTTAATTGCTGCACAACTTTTCCCCGTCGTCTCAAGCGGCGTTTTTGAGCGCGAAGCGTTTGAAGAAAGCTACGGTAAAGAAACCGTAAAGTTGATCGATGGCGTTGAAGAAATGGCGGCCTTAGGCCAGTTAAACGTGACCCTTGAAGGCAGTGCTGCCTCGGGTCAAGTTGATAACGTTCGACGCATGCTACTGGCTATGGTCGATGATTTCCGCTGCGTAGTCATCAAACTCGCTGAACGAATCTGTAACCTTATCGAGGTAAAAAAAGCGCCTGATGCTGTGCGTCGCGCGGCCGCAAAAGAGTGTTCTAACATCTATGCCCCACTGGCAAACCGTTTAGGTATCGGCCAACTTAAGTGGGAAATCGAAGATTACGCATTCCGCTACCAACAACCAGATACCTACAAGCAGATTGCAAAACAGCTGTCTGAGCGTCGTATCGTTCGTGAACAATACATCACAGATTTCGTTGATGATTTAACCGCAGAAATGCAGCGTTCAAACATCAATGCTGAAGTGAGTGGCCGACCAAAACACATCTACAGTATCTGGCGCAAAATGCAGAAGAAAGGCTTAGCCTTCGATGAGCTTTTTGACGTACGAGCAGTACGTATTATCGCTGACCAGCTGCAAGACTGTTACGCCGGCCTTGGGGTGGTACACACTAAATACAAGCACCTCCCGAGCGAATTTGATGACTATGTGGCGAACCCTAAGCCAAATGGTTACCAGTCGATTCATACCGTAGTACTTGGCCCTGAAGGCAAGACCATTGAGATTCAGATCCGTACTAAGCAAATGCACGAAGACTCTGAGCTTGGTGTGGCGGCGCACTGGAAGTACAAAGAAGGAGCTTCAAGCGGCCGTAGTGGCTACGATGAGAAAATCACTTGGTTGCGTAAACTTATCGACTGGCAAGAAGAGATGTCGGACTCTGGCGAGATGCTGGATGAGGTACGTAGCCAAGTCTTCGATGACCGTGTATACGCATTTACTCCACGTGGTGACGTGGTCGACTTACCAATGGGCGCAACCCCGTTGGATTTCGCCTACCACATCCACTCGATGGTCGGACACCGCTGTATCGGTGCCAAAGTAGCGGGGCGTATCGTACCGTTCACTCATAAACTATCGATGGGCGATCAAGTTGAGATCATCACGCAGAAAGAGCCGAACCCATCTCGTGACTGGTTAAATCCAACCACAGGTTTTGTTCATTCTGGTCGAGCTCGAGCGAAAATCAACGCTTGGTTCCGCGCACAAAGCCGTGAGAAAAACCTAGAAGCGGGTCGTGATATCCTGGAAGTTGAGCTAGCGAAAGTAGGCGCAACCCTAAAAGATGCTGATCAATACGCACTAAAACGCTTTAACGTGAATACGCCAGACGAACTCTATGCAGGTATTGGTAGTGGCGACTTGCGTATTAACCAAGTGGTTAATCACATCAATGCGCTAGTGAATAAGCCAACGGCGGAAGAAGAAGACAAGAAAGCGCTAGAGAAACTGCTTGAGTCGGAAAACAAGCCGGCACAACAGAGTCGTCCGAAGAAAGATGCGGTAGTGGTTGAGGGCGTTGATAACCTAATGACGCACCTAGCGCGTTGCTGTCAGCCAATCCCAGGTGATGTGATTAAAGGTTACATCACTCAAGGTCGTGGTATCTCAGTGCACCGCGCTGACTGTGAACAGCTAGGCGAGCTAAGCGTGCATGCGCCAGAACGTATCATTGATACCGTTTGGGGTAATGGCTTTGTCGGTTCATACATCCTAACGCTGCGTGTTGAAGCGCTAGAACGTAATGGCTTGTTGAAAGACATCACCTCACTGTTCTCGAATGAAAAGATCAGCGTGACCACAATGAAGAGCCGCATCGACTACAAGCGTCAGCTATCGGTAATGGATTTCGATTTGGAAGTGACCAATATTGAGATTCTGAGCCGAGTGACAAGTCGAGTCGAGCAGATCAAAGATGTAATGAGCGTTAAGAGACTTGGATGATCCTTTTGTGTCATTTATGTCATTCCCTACAGTGAGGGACGAACGTGATAGGGAATCTCGCCAAGCGGTTTGAGATCCCCAACTCGCTCATACTTCACTCTTGGAGATGACGAAAAATAGAAAGGTGAGTGGTTTTGGCTGCTCACCTTTTTTAGTTTTAAGAAAAGAATTAGATTAAAACAATCAAACAGAATAATAGGAAAGCACCATGAGCCACCCGATTGAACAACTAGAACAAATTATGACTAAGCTGCGCGATCCAGAAGGTGGCTGTCCTTGGGATTTAAAACAAAATTTTGAAACAATTGTCCCGCATACTATCGAAGAGACGTACGAAGTGGTGGATGCGATTCACAACAAAGATTGGCCGAACCTACAAGAAGAGTTGGGTGACTTGTTGTTTCAGGTGATCTTCTATAGCCAGTTAGCGAAAGAACAGGGGTTGTTTGAGTTCTCTGATGTGGTTGATGGCATTAACGAAAAGCTAACACGCCGCCATCCGCATGTGTTTTCTGATACCGAGTTTGCGAGCGATGAAGAAATTAATGCCAACTGGGAAGCTGAAAAAGCCAAAGAAAAAGCTCAGGCAGGCAAAACTCAAGAAAGTATTCTAGACTCAATACCAAACTCTCTACCTGCGCTTTCACGTGCTACAAAGATTCAAAAACAGGTAGCGAAATATGGCTTTGATTGGGACTCTATTGGCCCAGTCGCCAATAAGGTTTTAGAGGAAGTCGATGAGGTGCTGGAAGAGGCACTTCAAGTGACGCCAAATGAAGATTTGGTTGAAGAAGAGTTGGGAGACTTGCTGTTTGCGACGGTCAATTTGGTACGACATTTAGGTAAAAACCCAGAATCGGCACTCAATAAAGCCAATCTCAAGTTTTCGCGTCGCTTTAAAGGGGTGGAACAAAAAGTTCGTCAGCAAGATAAAAATTTGACTGACTTTTCACTACAACAGCTTGATTCCATGTGGGATGAAGTCAAAGTGGCGGAGAAAAGATAACCAAAGCTTTTATCATGAATTGATTTGAAGCAAAAAATAAAAAATAGCAGTGTGATAGATTTCACGTTGTGGCGATAAGGGGCTTCTGGTATATTTTCATCCCGTCCAGAAGTAGTCCATTTCCCTCATTCAACCAATTTCAGGTTAAACATGACGACAAATTACATTTTTGTTACTGGCGGGGTTGTATCCTCTCTAGGTAAAGGTATTGCTGCAGCATCTCTTGCAGCTATTTTAGAAGCTCGTGGTCTTAAAGTGACCATGATGAAGCTTGACCCTTACATCAACGTTGATCCAGGCACTATGAGCCCGACTCAGCACGGTGAAGTGTTCGTTACGGAAGATGGCGCTGAAACAGACCTTGACCTTGGTCACTATGAGCGATTCATTCGCACCAAGATGACTAAGCGTAACAACTTCACTGCAGGTCGTGTTTACTCAGACGTACTAGCAAAAGAGCGTCGCGGTGATTACCTAGGTGCAACTATTCAGGTTATCCCACACATCACTAACTCTATCAAAGAGCGTGTAATTTCTGGCGCAGCTGGCCACGATATCGCGATCGTTGAAGTTGGTGGTACGGTTGGTGATATCGAATCTCTACCATTCATGGAAGCGATTCGTCAGCTAGCAGTAGAACTAGGCCGTGAACGCGCAATGTTCATGCACCTTACTCTAGTGCCATACCTAGCAGCTGCGGGCGAAGTGAAAACTAAGCCAACGCAACACTCTGTAAAAGAGCTACTGTCTATTGGTATTCAGCCAGACATCCTAGTTTGTCGTTCAGACCGCAACATTCCTTCGAACGAGCGTAAGAAAATTGCTCTGTTCTGTAATGTGCAAGAAAATGCAGTTATTTCTATGCGCGATGTTGACTCTATCTACAAGATCCCTCAGCTTATTAAAGCTCAAGGTACTGATGAACTTGTATGTAAGCGTTTCGGCATCACAGCTCCAGAAGCAGACCTGTCTGAATGGGAACAAGTAATTTACGAAGAAGCTAACCCAACGGGTGAAGTGACGATTGGTATGGTTGGTAAGTACATTGAACTACCAGACGCATACAAATCAGTAAATGAAGCGCTAAAACACGCGGGCTTGAAAAATCGCCTAAGCGTTAATATTAAATACGTAGATTCACAAGACGTTGAGTCTCGTGGCGTAGAAGTTTTAGAAGGCCTAGATGCAATCCTAGTTCCTGGTGGCTTTGGTGACCGTGGTGTTGAAGGTAAGATTCTTGCTGCTCAATACGCTCGTGAAAACAAAGTACCGTACTTAGGTATCTGTCTAGGTATGCAAGTAGCACTTATCGAGTACGCTCGTAACGTTGCGAAAATGGAAGGGGCACACTCTTCTGAATTCTGTACTGAAACTAAGTACCCAGTTGTTGGTCTTATCACTGAGTGGACTGATGGCGAAGGTAAAGTTGAAGAGCGTACAGAAACATCTGACCTTGGCGGCACAATGCGTCTTGGTTCACAGCTTTGTCACCTAGCGAAAGGGACGAAAGCTTACGAATTATACGGTAGCGCGACGATCCATGAACGTCACCGTCACCGTTACGAAGTGAACAACAATCTTCGTCCACAAATCGAAAAAGCGGGCCTAAAAGTATCGGGTCTATCTGCGGACAAGAAACTGGTTGAAGTTATTGAGAACCCGAACCACCCATGGTTCGTTGCTGCTCAATTCCACCCAGAGTTCACTTCAACACCTCGCGATGGTCACCCATTGTTTGCAGGTTTCGTTAAAGCGGCTGGTGAGTTCCAGCGCGGCGAGTTAGAGAAGTAAAAAGGAATACAGGTAGCTGCGTAAGTTGTGCTGCTACCTTTAAATTTGACATTTATATATTCAACGAGAAGGAAACATTCAATGTCTAAGATCGTTAAAGTTCTAGGTCGTGAAATCATCGATTCACGTGGTAACCCAACTGTAGAAGCTGAAGTACACCTAGAAGGCGGTTTCGTAGGTATGGCTGCTGCTCCATCTGGCGCATCTACTGGTTCTCGCGAAGCTCTTGAGCTACGTGACGGCGACAAATCACGTTTCCTAGGTAAAGGTGTTCTTAAAGCTATTGAAGCTGTAAACGGCCCAATCGCTGAAGCTCTAGTTGGTACTGACGCTAAAGCACAAGCTGACGTTGACCAAATCATGCTTGACCTAGACGGTACTGATAACAAGTCTAAGTTCGGCGCGAACGCTATCCTAGCTGTATCTCTAGCTAACGCAAAAGCTGCTGCTGCTGCGAAAGGCATGCCTCTATACGAGCACATCGCTGAGCTAAACGGTACTGCTGGTCAGTTCTCTATGCCTCTACCAATGATGAACATCATCAACGGTGGTGAGCACGCAGATAACAACGTTGACATCCAAGAGTTCATGATCCAACCAGTTGGCGCTAAAACTCTTAAAGAAGGTCTACGTATCGGCGCTGAAGTATTCCACAACCTAGCTAAAGTTCTTAAGTCTAAAGGCTACAGCACTGCAGTTGGTGATGAAGGTGGTTTCGCTCCTAACCTTAAGTCTAACGCTGAAGCTCTAGAAGTTATCGCAGAAGCTGTTGCAGCTGCTGGTTACGAACTAGGTAAAGACGTTACTCTTGCTATGGACTGTGCAGCATCTGAGTTCTTCGACAAAGAAGCTGGCATCTACAACATGAAGGGCGAAGGTAAAACTTTCACTTCTGAAGAGTTCAACCACTACCTAGCTGAGCTAGCGAACAACTTCCCAATCGTTTCTATCGAAGACGGTCTTGACGAGTCAGATTGGGATGGCTTCAAGCACCAAACTGAACTTCTAGGCGACAAGCTTCAAATCGTTGGTGACGATCTGTTCGTTACAAACACTAAGATTCTTGCTGAAGGTATCGAGAAAGGCGTAGCTAACTCTATCCTTATCAAGTTCAACCAAATCGGTTCTCTAACAGAGACTCTAGCTGCTATCAAGATGGCTAAAGACGCTGGCTACACTGCAGTAATCTCTCACCGTTCTGGCGAAACTGAAGATGCAACTATCGCTGATCTAGCGGTAGGTACAGCTGCAGGTCAAATCAAAACTGGTTCTATGAGCCGTTCTGACCGTGTTGCTAAGTACAACCAACTTATCCGTATCGAAGAAGCTCTAGGTTCTAAAGCTCCTTACAACGGTCTTAAAGAAGTTAAAGGTCAATAATTCGTCCTATTTGGCACTGTAGCTGCGTTAACTGCAGAAGATTCACTAAGTCACATAGGAAACTATGCTCCATAGCTGAATCTTCTTTGTTGCCTTGCTACAGCACCAACTAGTTAGAATTATGCACTAATACTTTTGAATGCCTCGCTTATGCGGGGCATTTTTTTGTCTGTAGAAAACTGAATGAAAGAAGCTCTAGGCTCTAAAGCTCCTCCTTGTCACATATAAAGTTCGTCATTCCCTAGACTGACGAAGGAAGGAGTAGGGAATCTCATTGTTTTCCTGACAATGACTCCCCGACTTATTGATTCCCTGACACCACATATCTCGCACCAATAAGCTCATTATGGTATATATGTGCCTTATTCTAGTTCCTTCTTTTTCAACCGGCGAAAGGTGTTATGCGAATTTTTGCTTTAGTACTGCTCATAGTGTTTGGCTGGCTACAACACACACTGTGGCTCGGTAAAAATGGTATCTCTGATTACTACGGTGTGAACAACGAAATCCAAGTTCAACAGCAAGTAAATGAAAAGCTGCATATTCGAAATGCAGAAATGTTTGCTGAAATTGACGATCTACGCCAAGGCTTAGACGCGATAGAAGAACGCGCACGTCATGAACTTGGAATGGTCAAAGAAGGTGAAACGTTTTATCGCATCATTGGTGAGGAATCCCATTAATGTCGACTCAACTTCAAAGCGTGATTGCCGTTGTACCTGCGGCGGGCGTCGGTAGCCGAATGAAGGCAGACCGCCCTAAGCAATATCTCAAGATTCACGGCAAAACAATTTTAGAGCACACCATTGAGAAATTACTGTCTCACCCACAAGTCGCTCAAATTGTCGTTGCGATCAGCGATGATGACCCATACTACCCTGATCTAGCACTCAACCTGAACCCGCAAGTGATCAGAGTGTCAGGCGGAAGCGAGCGAGCGGACTCTGTACTCTCTGCGCTAAACTATATCGCTGAGCAGCAGCTTAGTGATTGGGTAATGGTTCACGATGCGGCAAGGCCGTGTGTTCAGCTAAGTGATATCGACAAGCTAATTTCCGGCGCGATGAGCCATGATGTGGGCGCTATTTTAGCGGCTCCAGTTCGTGACACGATGAAGCGCGGTGCCCAAGGGCAGATCGAGCATACCGTTGAGCGTGCCGATTTATGGCATGCACTTACGCCGCAAATGTTCAGAGCAAAGCCTCTGTGGAAGGCATTAAGTGAGGCGTTGCAACAAGGCGCTTCAATTACTGATGAAGCCTCAGCCTTTGAATGGAAAGGTTTATCGCCCGCTTTAGTGGCGGGGCGTTCAGATAATTTTAAGATTACTCAGCCTGAAGATTTAGCGCTTGCTGAGTTCTATTTAAGTCAGAATAAGGAATAATGATGATTCGTATTGGCCATGGCTTTGATGTACATAAGTTTGGTGGTGAAGGCCCGGTAATTATTGGTGGTGTAAGCATCCCTTACGAGCAAGGTCTTATTGCACACTCAGACGGTGATGTTGCCGTTCATGCGTTGTGTGACGCTCTATTGGGTGCGATTGCTGCGGGTGATATTGGTCGTCATTTCCCTGATACCGATGACGAATGGAAAGGTGCGGATAGCCGTGAGCTACTGAAAGATGTTTACCGTCGAGTAAAAGAACAAGGTTACGTGATTGGTAATGCCGATATTACTATCATGGCGCAAGCTCCAAAGATGGCGCCTCATATAGACTCTATGTGCCAAGCTATTGCTCAAGACCTAGAAACCAGCATTAGCAATGTGAATGTAAAAGCGACGACCACTGAGCGTTTAGGTTTTACAGGTCGCAAAGAGGGCATCGCATGTGAAGCGGTGGTCCTAATTACTAAAAGTGCGTAAGCACCAACACGAAAAGAACAGCATGTCAGATATTTTATCTTCATTGGCTTATCTAAACGGTAAACCAACTGCGAAAGCAAAACTAAAAGCAAAAGCCGAACACTTTGTCGTTAATGAAGACTTGGGTTTTGAGTTTGCTGGTGAAGGCGAGCACCTAATGGTTCGTATTCGTAAAACTGGTGAAAACACGAGCTTCGTAGCAAACGAGCTGGCTAAAGCTTGCGGTGTTAAGTCGAAAGACGTGAGCTGGGCGGGTTTGAAAGACCGCCACGCTGTGACAGAGCAGTGGTTGAGCGTTCACCTACCGAAAGGTGAGCCTGACTTTTCAGGGTTCTTAGCACAATACCCAAGCATTGAAATCTTAGCGACAGCGCGACACAACAAAAAGTTACGTCCAGGCGATTTAGTTGGCAACCAATTTGAGTTGACCTTGTCTGAAGTAACGGATTGCGATGATGTGGTCAAGCGTTTGGAAAAAGTCGCTCAAGTGGGCGTGCCAAACTACTTTGGTGCTCAGCGTTTTGGCAATGAAGGTAACAACCTATCTGAAGCTCGTCGTTGGGGCCGCGATAACGTTCGTACTCGTAACCAGAATAAGCGCAGCTTGTACCTTTCTGCTGCTCGTTCGTGGATTTACAACCTGATCCTTTCAGACCGTATTGAGCAAGATGCGTTTGCATCAGCATTGGTTGGCGATATCGTGGTGAAAGACGGTGCTCAACTGGCAGTAACAGCAGACAACATTGAAGCTGTAAACCAAGACATTGCGAATGGTTCTGCTTTGATAACTGTTGCTTTGGCTGGCGATAATGCCTTACCAACGATTGATGAGTCTCAAGCTCTAGAACAGAAACACCTTGATGCTGAACCGGATCTAATGGCTCTGATTCGTGGTAACCGTATGCGTCATGATCGCCGTGAAGCGTCACTGAAACCAACAGACTTAACTTGGGAAGTGAACGAAGATAATGTCACGCTTAAGTTCTCTCTTGATGCGGGTTGTTTCGCAACAGCGATCGTTCGCGAATTGGTTGAAGAAGTACACGTAGAGAGAACCTACGAGCAATAATGATTCTGCTTGGAGCTGAGTCACTTGATATTGGAATTTAAGTGACTTGGCTTAGCATGGGAACAAAAGAAAGGATACAAGATGAAGATTTTACTCAGCAATGATGATGGTGTGCACGCTCAAGGTATTCATGAGCTGGCAAATGAGCTACGTGATCTTGCTGACGTTATCATTGTTGCCCCTGACCGTAATCGCTCGGGTGCGTCAAATTCATTAACTTTAGAACAGCCTCTGCGTGTTCAAGAGATTACTGAAAATACCTATTCGGTACAAGGAACACCGACCGACTGTGTGCATTTTGCGTTAAACGAACTGCTAAAGAATGACATGCCTGATCTGGTATTAACGGGCATTAATCACGGTGCTAACCTGGGTGATGACGTGCTTTATTCCGGCACGGTGGCTGCAGCAATGGAAGGGCATTTTCTAGGCGTTCAATCGGTAGCGTTTTCTCTGGTGGGAAAAAAACATTTTAAGACAGCGGCAGCGATTGCTCGTCGTATTGTCGAACAACATTTAGCAAACCCAATCCCGACCAACCGCTTGTTGAACGTAAACGTTCCTGATTTAGCCTTAGAACAATTGTCTGGTACTCAGGTGACGCGCTTAGGTGCTCGTCATCACGCTGAAGATATGATCAAGCAAAAAGACCCGCGTGGTCACGATATCTATTGGCTTGGCCCTCCGGGTAAAGAGCAAGATGCCGGTGAAGGTACCGATTTTTACGCGATTGAGCATGGCTTTGTGTCGGTAACACCGTTGCAGGTTGATCTGACGGCGCATGAGTCGTTGGGTGCGATGGCAACATGGTTAGGGGAGAAGTAAGTGAGTAATCCGCAAGCTGAGCGTTTAATTACTTTCCTGATTGAAAATGGTATTCAGGATCAAAAGGTTCTTGATGCGATTTACCAACTGCCGAGAGAGAGCTTTTTATCACAGGCGATGTATCACCAAGCCTATGATAATAATGCGCTGCCTATCGGTCAGGGTCAGACAATCTCACAGCCATACATTGTTGCTAAAATGACAGAGCTACTTGAATTACAACAAGATAGCCGTGTCTTGGAGATCGGAACGGGTTCTGGTTACCAAACTGCGGTATTGGCTCAACTTGTTGATCATGTGTATTCGGTTGAAAGAATAAAGTCGCTACAATGGGATGCCAAGCGTAGGTTGAAGCAACTCGATTTCTACAATATCTCAACTAAGCACGGTGATGGTTGGCAAGGTTGGTCTTCAAAAGCCCCTTTTGATGCGATTATTGTCACCGCCGCTGCAGAGTCGATTCCTCAAGCGCTTCTGCAACAGCTGAAAGATGGCGGTCGTTTACTGATTCCAGTCGGTGATGACGAACAGCAACTATTGAAGATCGTTCGACACGGCGATGAGTTTTTATCGAGTGTTATCGAGATGGTGAGATTTGTACCTCTTGTTCCTGGTGAGCTAGCTTAATAAAAGACTAATGGTGTAGGTGGATAGAGAGTCGATGCGTTCGAAGTTGTTAAAAGGAAGTACTTTACTGCTTAGCTGTGCCCTTGTTGGGTGTGCAGCGAATTCGCCTGCGCCCGTTTCAAACCTAAACAAGAATTACTCATCGATTGATCGTGGTAGTTATCGTGGCAGTTACTATGAAGTTAAAAAAGGCGATACGCTTTATTTCATCGCTTATGTGACCAATAAAGACGTCAATGACCTCGTCAGCTACAACAAATTGTCTGCGCCTTATACTATCCACCCCGGGCAGAAGCTTAAGTTGTGGCGTCCTAGCTACAATGCGCCAGCGTATGGTAAATCAACGGTAGCGGCAGCAGCAGTTGCTGCGCCTGTCGCGGCATCGACAACGTCATCTGCGGCAAGTAAACCTAAAACCACATCGCAACCGAGCAAAAACTCTAAACCGGCTCCAGCTCAAACTACCACCAAAGTGGTGAAAAAAGATCCACCAAAGAAGGTTGAACAATCCAAATCAAAGGAGTATGTTGGTTCTAAAGGTAAACAGAATGTTACACCGCCCACCAAACCAACAAGTGATAAAGTATCCAAATGGTTATGGCCAACTAAAGGGAGAGTAATCAAGAGTTTCTCTGTAGGCGAACAAGGAAATAAAGGCATAGACATAGCAGGACAGCGAGGTCAGCCAATAGTATCTACTGCAGGGGGAACGGTTGTTTATTCGGGTAATGCACTACGAGGCTACGGCAATCTAGTGATTGTGAAGCACAATGATAATTACTTAAGTGCATACGCGCATAACGACCGACTATTAGTATCTGAAGGGCAAAGTGTGAAACCAGGGCAGAAGATTGCAACAATGGGAAGCTCTGGAGCCAGCAGTGTTAGGTTGCACTTTGAGATTCGTTACCAAGGTAAATCCGTTAATCCAAAACGATATTTACCTTAAATACAATATGCAAAAATTACGTATTGTATGGAGTGACATAGTCATTTAGCGACATATGAAGTTGTAATGTCATGCTAATTTCGCCAGGGGGAGGCGTTATGAGTATAAGCAATGCAGTAACCAAAGAAGAGTTCGATCTTGACCAAGCAACCACGGAACCGGAAGCTCTTGGAAAAGCAAAACGAACAGTCACTAAGAAAACCGAAGCGAAAGAAGAAGTTGAAGTTACGTCTAAAAGTTTAGATGCCACTCAACTCTACTTAGGCGAAATTGGTTTCTCACCACTACTAACCGCTGAAGAAGAAGTGCTATATGCACGTCGAGCTCTACGCGGTGATGAAGCAGCACGTAAACGCATGATCGAAAGTAACCTGCGTTTAGTGGTAAAAATTTCACGTCGTTATAGCAACCGCGGCCTTGCACTTCTCGATCTAATCGAAGAAGGCAACCTAGGTTTGATTCGCGCCGTAGAGAAGTTTGATCCAGAGCGTGGCTTCCGCTTCTCAACTTACGCGACATGGTGGATTCGTCAAACCATTGAACGTGCGTTAATGAATCAGACTCGGACTATCCGTTTGCCAATCCATGTTGTGAAAGAGCTGAACATCTACCTACGTACTGCAAGAGAGCTATCACAAAAGCTTGACCATGAACCAACGGCAGAAGAAATTGCTTCTAAGCTAGATAAGCCGGTTGGTGATGTGAGCAAGATGCTTCGTCTAAACGAAAGAGTGAGCTCTGTTGATACGCCAATTGGTGGTGACGGTGAGAAAGCGCTGTTGGATATTATTCCAGACATCAATAATTCAGATCCTGAGGTTTCAACCCAAGATAGCGATATCAAGAACTCGTTGATTTTCTGGCTTGATGAGCTGAATCCTAAGCAGAAAGAGGTGCTTGCGCGTCGCTTTGGACTACTGGGTTATGAACCGTCAACATTAGAAGAAGTGGGCCGCGAAATCAGCCTGACTCGTGAACGTGTTCGTCAAATCCAAGTTGAAGGTCTTCGCCGTCTACGTGAGATTCTTATCAAGCAAGGTCTGAATATGGAAAACCTGTTCAACGTAGAAAGCGACTAATTGAACGGATGATGCTTCTCTAAATAGAAGACAAATAAAAACGCTGACTTTAAGTCAGCGTTTTTTTGTTTGTGGCTTTGGTATTTCATGCCGTCTAATCAAAATAGCAGTACGGCCATAACAAGCTACTTGGTAAGAAACTAAAGCAGCTTCTTCAAGCGGTAAAGTTCTTCTAATGCTTGGCGAGGAGTTAGATCATCAGGATCAACATTCGCTAGCGCTTGCTCTACTTCACTCGGTTCTGGGATCAGGCTCAGTTGGTTTGCGATATCGACACCGCTTGGCTTCGATGTTGGCGACTCCATACTTAACGCTTCTAACTGAGTCAGCTTCGCACGAGCATTCTTGATCACTGCTTTCGGTACGCCAGCTAAACCTGCAACCGCTAGACCATAAGATTTACTTGCAGCACCTTCTTGAACTGCGTGCATAAAGGCAATGCTATCACCATGCTCAACCGCATCTAAGTGTACGTTTGCTAAAGTTGGAAGTTGGTTAGGTAGTTCAGTTAGCTCAAAGTAGTGCGTTGCAAACAGTGTCATCGCATTGATTTGATTGGCTAGCCACTCTGCACTTGCCCAAGCCAGAGACAGGCCATCGTAAGTACTGGTACCACGACCGATTTCATCCATTAGCACAAGGCTGTTTGGTGTTGCATTGTGCAGGATATTTGCGGTTTCTGTCATCTCAACCATGAAGGTTGAACGGCCAGAAGCCAAATCATCGGATGCGCCAATACGCGTAAAGATACGGTCGATAGAGCCGATGGTTGCGCTTTCTGCAGGAACATAACAACCGATATGAGCCATCAATGCGATGAGTGCCGTTTGGCGCATGTAGGTCGATTTACCACCCATGTTGGGACCCGTGATGATCAGCATCTTACGTTGATCATTCAGGTCGATAGGGTTAGCAATGAAAGGTTCGTCCATCACTTGTTCAACAACAGGGTGACGACCGGCCTGAATTTGTACGCCAGCAGACTCTGTCATGGTTGGACGACAGTAATCAAGGGTATCTGCACGCTCAGCCAAGTTCTGTAGAACATCAAGCTGAGATACTGAAGAGGCGATATTTTGTAGGCGCTCTAGATACGGCAGTAGTAAGTCAAACAACTCTTCCCACAGCTGTTTCTCGATAGCGAGTGCTTTCGACTTAGAGTTAAGTACTTTGTCTTCGTGCTCTTTTAGCTCAGGAATGATGTAACGCTCAGCATTTTTCAGCGTTTGACGACGAACATAGTGTGGCGGCACAAGATGGCTTTGCCCACGGCTTACTTGAATGAAGAAACCATGTACGTTGTTGTAGCCAACTTTTAGCGTGTCGATGCCATGACGTTCACGCTCTTCTTGCTCAAGCTTATCAAGAAATTCAGTTGCGCCTGCTGCAAGGTCGCGCCATTCGTCTAACTCGGCATTGTAGCCTTCTGCAATCACACCACCGTCACGGATAACCACCGGTGGGTTCTCTTTGATTGCACGTTCAAGCAGCTCAGAAACCTCATCCACAGGAGAAGCATATTGAGCAAGTTGAGTTAGGTATGGGTGCTTCAGTTGCGTCAGTGTTTCAGCAAGCTCTGGCAAATATTCCATTGCTTGGCGAAGACGCGCCATATCGCGAGGGCGAGCAGAGCGAAGTGCTAATCGAGCGAGAATACGTTCGATATCACCAATCTGTTTTAAGGTTGGCTGTAGTTCTGTGAATAGAGCCAAATCTTTCATTTCACCAATTGCATCTAAGCGCTGATCGAGTGCAGATATATTGCGCATTGGTTGATGTAACCAACGCTTAAGCATACGGCTACCCATTGCTGTCGCAGTGTGATCAAGTACTTCGGCAAGGGTGTTATCAGTACCACCCCCAAGATTTTGCGTGATCTCCAAATTACGACGAGTTGCAGCATCAAGGATCACCGAGTGATCTTGTTTATCCATCGTGAGTGAACGGATATGAGGGAGGGCAGTACGTTGGGTATCTTTCACGTATTGGATCAAACAACCAGCCGCACATAGACCCAGTTTCGCGCTTTCTACGCCAAAGCCAACCAGATCGCGAGTACCAAACTGCTTATTCAATTGCTGCTTAGCGGTGTCTAATTCAAATTCCCATACAGGGCGGCGGCGGTTGCCATTACGGCTTGCCATTAAATCGACGGGTTCGAAATCTTCAGGGAACAGCAGCTCACGCGGAGAGGTTCTTTGTAGCTCAGCGGCCATCGCTTCTTCTGTTTCTGGCTCGCAAAGTTGGAATCGGCCAGAGGTAATATCAAGTGTCGCATAACCGAATTTACCGTTGTGGTGATAAATGGCTGCAATTAGGTTATCAACGCGTTCAGAAAGCAAGGCTTCGTCGGTTACGGTACCCGGTGTCACGATACGCACTACTGCGCGCTCAACAGGGCCTTTTGAAAGTGCTGGATTACCAATCTGTTCACAAATTGCTACGGACTCACCAAGTTGCACTAACTTTGCAAGGTATCCTTCAACCGCATGGTATGGAACACCTGCCATCGGAATCGGTTCACCATTTGATGAGCCACGCTTAGTCAGTGAAATATCGAGGAGTTGAGAGGCTTTTTTAGCGTCATCGTAGAAAAGCTCGTAGAAATCGCCCATGCGGTAGAACAGCAGAATTTCTGGGTTTTCTGCTTTCAGTTTTAGATACTGCTGCATCATGGGAGTATGTTTTTGATCGGCTTTCACAGTTAACTTCTTTCGTTTATTTCTATTGCGGCTTAGGATACGTGAAAGCGTTTCGTGCGAAAAGCGGCTGATGCGAAAAGATGCGAATCCAAATGATATGACAGTAAATAAAGGGAAGCAGATGATGCAGATGACTCAAGACCTTAGTGAGCAGCTTGGACATTTACTCGCTAAACACAAACACGTGTTAGTGACGGCTGAATCTTGCACTGGCGGAGGTGTCGCGAGTGCAGTCACCGATATTGCGGGCAGCTCTGGATGGTTTGATCGCGCTTTTGTTACGTACAGCAATGAAGCCAAACAAGAGATGATCGGTGTACAGTTTAAAACCTTAATGGAGTTCGGCGCCGTGAGTGAGCCTGTCGTAATAGAAATGGCGAGCGGGGCATTGCAACATTCAAACGGGACGATCTCTGTATCAATCAGTGGCATCGCTGGCCCAGGTGGCGCGACCGAAGATAAGCCTGTTGGTACAGTATGCTTCGCGTGGAAAGCGCTAAATGGCTGGGATAAAGTAGAAACGCATGTATTTACAGGCGACAGATCACAAGTACGCCAACAAGCCACGCACCATGCCCTGCAAGTTATTTATGATTACCTATCAATGGAAGGTAAGTAACATTTGTACAAATTATTTTCATACAGGTATAGACACTGTATGAATCAACAGTATAATGAAAGCCAATTAGTCACCCCTATGTGGGTTAGAAATAGATTCTAGATCGCTTGTTGAGACAACCGATTATGTGGAGATAGAAATGGACGAGAATAAACAAAAAGCGTTAGCCGCAGCCCTTGGTCAGATTGAAAAGCAATTTGGTAAAGGTTCTATCATGCGTCTTGGTGATAACCGCACAATGGACGTAGAAACTATTTCTACAGGTTCTCTATCTCTAGATATCGCACTAGGTGCTGGTGGCCTACCGATGGGACGTATCGTAGAAGTTTACGGTCCAGAATCATCAGGTAAAACAACGCTAACGCTTGAGCTTATTGCTGCAGCACAGAAAGTGGGAAAGACGTGTGCATTCGTTGATGCGGAGCACGCACTAGACCCTATCTACGCTCAAAAGCTTGGTGTTGATATCGATGCACTTCTTGTTTCTCAACCAGATACTGGTGAGCAAGCGCTGGAAATCTGTGATGCACTGGCTCGTTCAGGTGCAATCGACGTTCTTGTTATTGACTCAGTAGCAGCCCTAACACCAAAGGCAGAAATCGAAGGCGAAATGGGCGACAGCCACATGGGTCTTCAGGCTCGTATGCTTTCTCAAGCAATGCGTAAGCTGACGGGTAACCTTAAGCAGTCTAACTGTATGGCTATCTTCATTAACCAAATTCGTATGAAAATTGGTGTGATGTTCGGTAACCCAGAAACAACAACAGGTGGTAACGCACTTAAGTTCTACGCATCTGTTCGTCTTGATATTCGCCGTACTGGTGCGATTAAAGATGGTGATGAAGTTGTTGGTAACGAAACTCGTATCAAGGTCGTTAAGAACAAGATTGCTGCACCATTCAAACAAGCTGAGACTCAAATCCTTTACGGTAAAGGCTTCAACCGCGAAGGTGAGCTTATCGACTTAGGTGTTAAGAATAAGCTAGTAGAAAAAGCAGGCGCTTGGTACAGCTACAAAGGCGATAAGATCGGCCAAGGTAAAGCTAACGCTGGTAAATACCTACGTGAAAACCCAGAAGTTGCTCTAGAGATCGATACTAAACTTCGTGAGTTACTACTGACTCCAGCTGTTCTTGAAGAGAAAGACGTAGAGAAAGAAGAAGAAAACGAAGAGCTATAAGCTCACGTTTTATAGAGTGGATGTTTGAAAGAAGCATCCGCTTTGTGTCTCGTCCTAAAATACG
>NZ_JBFRPJ010000035.1:0-18708 GCF_041471945.1 Vibrio sp. 10N.261.51.A4 | reverse complement strand
ACGTTTACGTTTACCCCAGAGAAAGACTATAACGGCGATGTACACTTCAGCTATGACGTTAAGGATGCACACGGTGGTGTGACCCACACCGGCGCAACCACCAACTTAGCTGCGGTTAACGACAACCCTGATGTGACACCTTTAACCGACAGTGTCAGTGAGGGGGTCGATAATCATCACACCCTCAATCTGCTAGTAGGTGC
The DNA here is from genome assembly GCF_041471945.1 of Vibrio sp. 10N.261.51.A4. Lineage (NCBI taxonomy): Bacteria > Pseudomonadati > Pseudomonadota > Gammaproteobacteria > Vibrionales > Vibrionaceae > Vibrio > Vibrio sp. 10N.261.51.A4. The sequence continues at coordinate 18,505 of NZ_JBFRPJ010000035.1, read as the reverse complement.
CACAGACAAAGACGGCGACGCTTTAACCATCAGTCACCTTGAATATGCCATCGATGGTCAACTTCAGGCAGGGAAAATCCCCGCAGGTATCACCTTAGATACTGATGGTCATACATTAATTGTTGATGCCACTGATCCCGCATTTAACCATTTGGCCAATGGTCAGTCGCAACAAATCGCTATCACTTATCAAGTAGAAGATGGCCATGGTGGAAGTACGCAACAAACCGCCACGCTTACGATTGCCGGGACAGATGATAAAGCCACACTGGTTTCTAATGTCATTCAGCTCACTGAAACACAAGCGCTGGATAGTGAATTTAAATTCTATAGAGGCCAGCTTCAGCTAATTGACCCTGATAGTGGTGATAACACTCAGTTTGTTTTTAGCGGGAAGTATTTAGGCCAAGGGGTTGAGCCTGGTCACCTTGATGTTTGGCCTAATGGCACTTATCAATTCAGATTAGAAGCTGTTACCAATCGTCATGCGGACGATCTCATTGGTAGCCTACATGCTGGCGAGTCGATGGAGCTCCCCTACGAAATCGAAACCAATGATGGTCAAAAGCTCACCATTATGGTGAAGGTGACCGGTGAAGATAACCAAGCAAAAATTGAAGTAACGCCCTACTCCAGCCTCAATAATCATGTTTACGAAGATCACACTTCCTTTGGCAATACCACTAATCAGCTCAGCAGTGGCGGCACGTTACACGTGATTGACCCCGATCACGACCAAGCCGGTTTTATTGCACAAACCATCACCACCGCCGAAGGTGGTCGGTTCAATATCAACGCAAAGGGCCATTGGTCATACGATATTGACAATGATAAAGTCCAACATTTAGGCGCAGGGGAAAGCTTCCAGCAAACCTTTACCGTTGAATCTATTGATGGCAGTGCTAAAAAAGATATCACAGTGACCGTTCATGGCACCAATGATGCGCCAATTGCCTCGGCTGAAGTGCGTTTAGCGAATGGCTTAGAAGATAGCAAAATTGTCCTCACCCCAGCACTGCTACTTGCTAACACAACTGATATCGATGATAACGATATTGGCAAATTATCCATTGAGAACCTACACGCCGACCATGGTTCGATATTAATTAATGGCGATGGCACCTTTACCTTTACGCCAGAAAAAGACTATAACGGCGATGTCCATTTTAGCTATGACGTCAAAGATGCCCACGGTGGTGTGACCCACACCGGTGCATCAACAACACTCTCGGCAGTTGGCGATGCTGCGATCTTCGCCGGAGATAAAAGCGGTCAAATAACAGAAGATCGCCACGTACAAGGTGATGCCCAACATACGATATTTGTCACTGGCGTGTTGAATGTTATCGATCCTGATGCCGGTGAAGATCATTTTTACGACACTCGTAATGCCCATGCGATCAGTGATCCCTATGGCGGTCACCTGACCATTGGAAAAGCCGGTGATTGGGCTTATTCGGTTCCCAATGCCAATATTCAACACTTAGCGGCAGGGCAAGTCGAGCAGGTTCAATATGAAGTAACGACTGCTGGCGGTGATAAGCAGGTTATTACCCTCTATGTCCATGGCACTAATGATAAACCAACAGTTTCTGAAGTTATCGCAGGTGCACATAACATTGATGAAGATGCTGCAAATGCGACCTCTGGGCAAATTATTATCAGCGATGTTGATCATAGCGATCAACATTCTGTCAGTATTGATAGCCAACATCAGCCACAGTATGGTTCTGTTACCTATAATAGCAATACACAAACTTGGGTCTACACACTTAATAACAGCAATAGCCATGTTAATGCTTTAAATAATGGTGAACAATTGACCGATAAGTTTTCTCTATTAGTCGATGATGGACACGGGGGCATTACAACTCAAGAAGTTGAAATGCGCATTGATGGACACAGCGATGTTCCACCAATGCCAACCCTAGTTGCCCCTGCAAAAATTACCGGCAGTGCAGGCAATCAGGACCTGCATGCCTCAATCGGAATTCCTCCAATTATTCACCAAGGAACGCCTACGCCAATGACAGGCTGGGGAATATCAGATCACCACGGACACTCTCTCACTGCATTACACGGTCAATTTGGTACTTTGCATGTCAATCCTGCAACCGGAGAGTTGAGTTACGATTACCAACAAACTTCATCAGGCGTCGTTAAGACACATACAGGAGGCTCTTACGGTAGTGGTACAGACGAAACCGACTCGTTTGTTTTAACCCTAGGAGGCGATCAAAACTCACAAGTCGCGGTGCACCTACATTTGCACTCGCAATCCGTCCATGGAAACAGCGGACATCACATTGACCAAACCACACTAACTGGCATGGATTTATCGCCAATCGCTCCATCACCTCCTCCAGCACCCGGCATGAGCCAAGCGGATGAACCGGATGCCTCTTTCAGCACCCCTGATGAAGTTACTCTTAATTTTGATGAGGTGACGGCAAACCTAGAACATACAGCGATAGGCGAACACGAACAGCGTTCTGGTGCCCATGCTTACCTAGACGCTCTGGGTATTAATGCTGACTCGCCGTCTATAGATTCACCGTCACACAATGTACCAGTAGCGCATGATATCGATATCATTTTCAGTGATGCCGAGAGTGCTTATGGGGCTGAGCAAACTGACGATGGTATGAGTGATGGGCTGTCTCACCATACAGATAACCCATCTATTGATGATTCTTTACACCATCATAATGACGTTGACGGACTGCCTGACATAGACCCAAATAACTAGAACATCACCCCTTCGGTTAGATAAAAAAAGGAGCACGGCATGTGCTCCTTTTTTATGCAAGCCAGAGTGGAGGACTTTACCTCTCTCCAAACGCCACGCTAACATTGGTATAAATCGGTTTCCATAAGTATTGGAACACCGACTTCTCGCCAGTTGTGATGTCTACTTCACCCGTCATACCCGGCAGTATGGAAAAGCTTTCAGGGTTATCACGGAAGTAAGGCGTATCAACCGACACTACAACTTCATAATAGATCTCGCCACGTTCGCTTTGACTTGTGGTCGGTGAAATACTCTCTACCGCCCCTTTTAAAGCCCCAAAGCGGCTGTAATCAAACGCATCAATCTTGACTCGAGTGGGCTGCCCAACACTCACAAAACCAATATCTCTTGGGGACAAACGTGCTTTGAAGTCAGCGTTCCCTCCGACAGGCACAATTTCAACTACCGTGCCACCCGGCTGAATAACACCACCATCCTGCGTGCTTGGTATGCTTTGCACCAAGCCTTGTAGCGGTGACACTAACATAGTGTTCGTCAATTTAGCTTGGCTTGAACGAACTCTAGCATTCAATGCTGATAAGTCAGATACGGCTTTAGAACGATCATCGCTCACTTTAGCTTTCGCTTCCGCCAGAAGCTGTATGATTTTTTGGTCATTACTGTCAGCTTGTCTAATCAATACCGACTTCTTACCACGAGCTTCTTCGATTTTCTGTTCGATACTGGCCAATTTTTGTCGCATTTCAAGCACACGTAAACGTGAAATGTTACCCGCTTTATAACCCTTCTCCAGTATGTTCAACTCTTGCTTAGTCGCATTTAACTCTTTCTCATAACTCGGCAAGGCCTTTTCTACGCTACGAAGCTGCTCTGCAATTTGCTCGCTCTCTTTCTCAAGCACCACACGCTTTTGGAAGTAGAGGGCTTTTTGCGCGTTCAGCTGCGCTTTTTGCTGGCTGACGATCTCTGGGTAATCGACCTCAAACTCAGCAAGGTTAGGCTCACGTTGCTCAAGCAACGCATTCATACGTTCCACACTGGCTAGAAGCGTCACTTGTTGGGACTTTAGCTCTTCAAGCGCGGTACGCTGGAAAGTGGCATCAAACTCAACAAGCGGCTGGCCTTTCTCTACCAACTGGCCTTCTTTAACAAGAATTTGCTTTAACTTACCGCCAATCGCACTTTGTAATACTTGCTTCTCGCCTTCCGGAATCACAGCACCTTTGGCTTTGGCGATTTCATCAACTTGAGTGACTACAGACCAAGTGGCAAAAGCAATAACACATAAGGCAACCGACCATGTGGCCAGCGCCAATGTACGAGCCGTATTTTGTGATTCAACAAGCTCACCGTAGCGCTTGCCCTTCTCGATAGATTGTTTAGTCATTAGCGACTCCTTGCTTAGACTCTGATTGTTCTTGTTGGGCTGCATTTTGTTGAGCAGACGCCTCTTGAGTTGACGGCTGTAGCTCTTGAGATAACGGTTGCTCAGATAACTGCGGTTCTTGAGAAGCTTGAGGCTCTGAAGGCTGTTCCTGCTTCGAAGACTGCTCCGGCTCTAATGGACCGGCATAAACCACTGCACCTTCATTTAATACCACCACTTTATCGGCAAGCTTGATTAAATCCGGATCGTGGGACGTGTAAATCACCGTTGCTTTTCCTTTTTTCGACTGCACAAACTCACCAAATATACGTTTAGCATTTGGGTGAGCATCAGGCACAGGATTATCCATTAAGAACATTGGGTAGTCATAAACCAGCGCTTTTGCATCAATTAGGATCTGCGCGACGCTGCCAGACAACATGTCAAAAAGGCTGTCCGGCTGAATACTGCTGATGGAAGTATCGAGCCCACCTGATAATGTCTCGAACCAACGCTTTCCGCCGACCATTTCAATTGCAGAGATCATTTTCTGATCTTCGACTTTGTGACCGTCGTTTAGCCACTCTCGAATACTCAGCGTAAGCAAATCAGGATATGCGGCTCGAATGAAACACCAGTGGCGATAAAGCTGCGGGTCGTATTGAACGAGGTTAACGCCTTCAAGCTCGACCATGCCATTTTGGATAGGCTGCAAGCCAGACAGCACTTCAATTAATGTTGATTTACCGCTCCCAGAAGGGCCGGTAATCGCGACAACTTCACCGGCTTCAATATCAAAACTCACACCATTCAAAGCGGGGCGACTCTGTTTGGGATAGCGCAGCGTCACTTGGTCTAATTTCAAGTTAGGCGCTACCACGGGTAACGGGTGATGCTGGTAACTGAATTCACGCTCAGACGGCTGAGACAAAATACGGTTCACTTGCAGCTTGGATTGATTAAAGCTATTAAAACGCATCGCGCTGTTTGCCAACACCTGAGCAGGACCCGTCACCTTAGATATCAACATCATTGAAGCAATCAAACCACCGGGCGTCATCACTTGTTCAAAAATCAGTCCTATGCCTAACCCCATCACGGCGAGTGTCGAGCCCACACCAATGAAATAGTAAATCGAGGTGTACCGACTCTGGAGAACCGATTGATTAAAGGTCACTGTTGAAGCAAGAAGATTGGCTTTTTTGAAACGTTGAATCCAGTGCTCTGAGAATCCAGCACTGCGAATAAAGGCAAGCTTGGATGACAGCTCATTAGTCATGTTTTGACGATTCGTACCTGCGACTGTCGATTGCATCGAGCGCTTGCTGCTAGAGCGTATCGAGCGTTTTGCTAGCAAGTAATAAAGGATTAAAGAGACGACTGGAACCAGTACCAACCATCCGCCTAAAACTCCTATCGCTAGTACAAAAATTAGAATGAATGGTAGGTCAAATAACGCATTTCCTAATGGCCCCGATAGCACACCTGAAATACGCTCTGACAACATCACTTGGTTTTGCTGACTAGAAGAAGCTGTTTGCTGATTTTGAGCATAGCTATTACGAAGCAGACGCTGCACGAGGGATTGAGAAATCTCACGACTTACTCGGTTGGAAACTGAAGCAAACACTCGGCTACGTAATGTTCTCAACCAACCCATCATCACAAACAACAACGCCGCGCCAATGGCGATACCTTGCAACTCATGCCCTGCATCACCACCAATCACATGGTCATAAATCGACATCGTGATGAAGGGAACAGCAAGCGCAAATAAGTTAGTGATAAAGCTGACCAATAACAATTTAGGAATGATGGGGCGAAACGCATGTAACCTTTCACCAACCCAATCAGGAGAGGCCTTCTCTAATGGTGGCCCTTCGATAACAATACAAAACTGAGGGACATCGGTGATGTCGTTATTGGCATTAAAGGCAACAAATTGCTTGGATTCCAAATGACCAGAGACCAGCTCATGTTCACCAAGTACCAGTAAGACCAATTTATGTTCACCAACTTCATCTAGGTTGGCAACCAAGCGATAAGGCAGTGCAAGCCTGTCGAACAAGGCAAACATATCGTCGATTGATTCAATGCCATTTTCATCGACCCATTGATGTGCGAACAACTGGATATTAGCATTAACTTCCAACTGCTTAAGAACGGAAAGGCTCTCGGTTTCTAAATGATTCATCACCTCTTGTCGACCGCTGGTATCTGCACGGTTGTTCGTACCTGAAGGGTTACCAATATCTAAACGATTCATACGACGGCCTCCTGATTGCTCTCGCTGTCGACCGTAATAGCTCGACTTTCCACTGTAATGATTCGATTAGCAAATTCGCGAAGCTTCGAATGGTAGCTCACCATCAGTATCGTGCGTCCTGCCGTCACTTCTTCTTCCAACACCTTAGCTAGATTCCCAAGGGCGTCTAAATCAAGTGAAGAATCCGGCCTTTCCAACATGATTATGGGTTTATCACTTGCCAATTGAGCCGCGATATTGAGCATTTTCACGTTACCCATACTCAACAAAGAAGCACTCGTATGGCCAATTTGTGTCTCTAGTCCATCGGGTAATCGAGTAATCTCTTTGGTTAAACCCAAACGCTTTGCATAGTCACTGGCGCTTTGCGTTTTCTCAGGGTCAAACCCGCACAAGTTGTCGAGAATAGTACCCGACACCAACTGCCCTTTAACGCCACAGTAGGCAGCAATATTGGTTACGGATGCGATTGAAACTGCAGCTCCGTTAATGAAGCACTCACCCGCTTTTAGATCATCAATACCTGCAATCGACGACAATAAATGACTGTTGGTGTGGCGATCTTCACTCTCTAACAAAACCAACTCACCTTTATTCAGTGTGACATCTGCATGAGAGAGTTCACCATATCTTTCAACGGTCGCTTGCTTGATTTCCAACGTCTCAAAGTCAGATAAGTGGTTCTCAACTTGCTCAGAATCTGAAGATTCCGATAATGATAAGTCACTCAATTTTTCTATTGCCTGATTGGCACTGTGTATTGAATTAAGCTTGATTCTAACCCCAACCAGAGCACTCAAAGGCGCAACCGCTCTGCCAGATAAGATAGAACATGCCGCCAAGCCACCAGTAGTTAACTGACCATCCAACACCCACAAGCTCCCCGTAATTACGAGTAAAACTGACGTGGCTAATGCGGCAAGCTGAATACATTCTTGGGCAAAGGCGTTCTGTTCTTCTTCTCTCGCTTTAGACTGAGAGCGAACGTTATTGAGGGATTTAAACTGATTGAAGATTCGAGACTCAACAGCCTGACGTTTGATTCCTTGAATGGTTTGGCTCAGTAAAATCAAGAACGCTTTTCGCTCCTGCTCATCTTGGGAAGCTTCTTCACTTAAGCTTTTAACGCGAATAGAAGATAACCAAACGATTCCGAGAGTAATCAGCCAAACTGCCAAAGGTATCGCCACCAGCTCACCGCCGATGTAAGCCACCAAGCCCAAGAAGATCAAGGCAAAAGGCAAATCAATAAAGCCTGCAATCACACCACCGGAATACCAATCTTTGACTTTGGATACAGAACCAAGCCCCTCTTCCACGCCGCCAACACCAATGTGGCGGAGATGGCCTGATGAAGCCGTTGTTACTCTTTCAACCAAAGTTTGATAGGTCGCTTTCTCGGTATTGCGGGCCGCGGCTGACAAAAGCCAAGTACGCACAAACCGGATCAATGCTTCCATGGCAACAGCCAACGCTGCACCCGCCAACAACAAAGTGGCAGTACCGTAACTTTGGTTAGGTAAAATACGATCGTAAATTTGCAAAACCGTTAACGGAACGGCGAGAGAGAGAAGATTTATGAGTAAAGAAGGCAGTAAGACTTTCCCCACCACCCCTTTGTTTTTCATTGAACTTGCGGGCATACACAATCCTTATCCATGCTTATGAAATAAGATTGGTACACCATGTTGAGTATTGCAAGGTAACGGACTGATTTAACGTGTTTTTCAATATAAATATGACACAGATCTTTCTACACAAATCTGTGGCTATACCCGTACCTTAAAAACGCTCCTTACAAACGCTCCTTACAAACGCTCGTTACAAGTGCTCCTTACAAACAATTGTCGTAATCCGTTATCGCCTGCTTTAACTTTGAAAAGTCTGAGTTACATAAATACGGTTTCAGCGCTTCAAATTTATCTGAGGGCCACTCGTATATTTTGAATGACATGAGTTCGTCAATAACGGACTCATCAAAGCGGTGTTTAACGACTTTAGCTGGAGAACCACCGACAATGCTGTATGGAGCGACGTCTTTAGTCACCACACTATTCGCTGCAACCACAGCGCCTTCGCCAATCGTCACACCGGGCATCACCATCGCTCTCATGCCTAACCACACCCCATCTTCAATGTGAGTGTCACCTTTGCCAATGTAGGCATCGTCGATTACATCCATAAATGGATACAGCGAAAACCAATCAACTCTGTGGGTATGGTTGCCACCCATTAAAATCACAACCTCTGCGCCAATGCAGACATAATCGCCGATATGGAGTTCGTCGATTTCCCATCGAGGCTCCCACTGGCGGCTGACTTCGTCGCCATGTAAATAACGGACGACAGATTGCTCGAACCCATTATCCCAGCAATCGCTGTAATAACTGTGTTGACCTTTTACGTGAATATTGGGGTTGGTTACGACTTCATGCAGCAACTCGAATTTGGACCAATGCTTCTTTTGCATTTTTACCTCTGAATGATCTATTAAGTTTTATTCGTTAACTATCAAAATGTTCGACGATGCAAATCCAAGGTGCACAAACTAACGCCCTATAAACACAGGGTTCACTGGGATGAATAGTGAGTATCACGCTTAAATCATAGCAATATCGCTAAAACTAAAGAGACGTCAGTGGATTCGAGGTTGCTTAAGAAGAGGAAGTAGTTTCAAAGTTTGCTCAGTTTTTATCGATAACTTGGTTGGATAATTTACAGGCGTAGTGTAACTGTTTAGTCGCGCCAATTTGACAGGAAGATGTGATTAATAAGGTTTCAAATTTCGTTTCGTGGAATACGGAATGAACAAGAGCCTGCGCGATTACACAGGCTCAAACTTAGACTCAGCTATAAACTTCGGAGCTCGCTTGGAGCTGGGCTCAGCGACTACATGCGTGCAAGCTGTACTTTTCTGTCTTTATTCACCACGCAGAAGTTACCGCGCTTAGTACGACACTTAGAGCATCGTTCGCATTCAACAGGGCTTCTATCCCCTTCCTTCCAACGCTTCACTAAATGGGGTTCAGAAAGCAGCGGTCTTGAAAGCGCGAAGTACTCAATGCCCGTGTTGTTTGCAATCGCTTCGATAGCATCAAAATCCGTTAGACCACCAACCGTGATCACTGGGATATTAACGTCTTGGCTAATCGCGTGACCATACTCATGGAAGTAGCCTTCAGCTTGAATGGTAAAACCATCGTGCGACTCGCCAATCATAGTGTCTGCTTTGCCATGAATATTGCCTGACACGACAATGCCATCCACACCCACTTGTTCAAGCTTTTTACAGACAATACGTGTTTCCTCAAAGGTGACGCCACCTTCAAAAAACTCGGATGCCGTGAGCTTAACCAAGATAGGGAAATCATCACCCACCAGCTTACGTGTCGCGGTATAGATCTCTAACAAAAATCTCATGCGGTTTTCTAAGCTACCGCCGTATTCATCTTCACGTTGGTTGTAATAAGGGCTTAAGAACTGATTAATCAGGTAAGTGTGAGCGGCATGAATTTCAACGCCATCAAAGCCTGACTTTTGTGCTCTCAAAGACGCTTGAGCAAACGCATCAACAATGTAGTCGATCTCGTCTGTGGTCATCGCTTTACCTAGTGTTTGAGTGCCTTTTTCTGGAACCTCACTTGGTGCGTAGATCACTCGTTCGCCAAGATCATGCGTGGTTTTGGTGCCACCATAAGCTAATTGCATCACGATTTTAGAGTCGTTGTCGTGCACCAGTTGAGTCAGCTTTTGATACTCTTCAATGAATGAGTCGTTATACATACCCATCATGCCTGCATTCGGCTTTTCTTCTTCAACAATGTTCGCGTAGCCCGTCACGATCAGGCCGACTTCACCTTGAGCCAACTCTTCATAGATAGCGTACAGTTTATCTGTCATATGCCCATCTTCGGTGGCCATATTTTCCCACGTTGCACTTCTCATGAAGCGATTCTTTAGTGTCATCTTGCCAATGTGGGTTTCTGTAAACAAAGTGCTCAAGTGTCTTCCTCTCAAAATCGTGTTACGCAAGTTACCCATTAAGCATGGGCACTGATTCAGGCGGATACTACAGAGAATAAGGCAACGAAAACTTAATCTAGATTAAGAGAGCGGCACTCTCATGTGAGAAAGATATAGAAAGCATCAAAAAGAGATAAAAAAGATTGGAGAAATGGTAACAAAAGAAAGTCGCTAAGTTTTAATAAGCGACTTTGTTCAATTTAATCTGGACTAAGTCAATGGTTCTTACGAGAGGTGTCCACCTGCGAATTTCTGCCTGCTAACAGTTATTTGAACTCATAGGTGTAAGACGCGCCAACACTGTTATTTTCACCGAAATCGTCCTCAGCAAAAATAGTGAAGAAGTTGAATGATTGAGCGTCACTCAACTTGTAGCTAGCACCGACGCCTGCCCAATACCCTGAATAATCATCAGACCCCATTGAACCGCCACCGAAGCCCATGATAGACCATTCATCCGTAATCGTTTTTAAACCAAACGCACCAATGTAGCCACCGTGTGTTGAACTCGGCATCAATACATAATCAGAGCCAACGTTATCATCATCGAAAACCGCCACTTCGCCATCATTATAACTGTAGCCAGCCATAGGGAAGATTTGCCAACCGAACGGCTCAATGTCGAAATAACTCAGTGGTATAAACGTACCAATACTGTAGTTGTTCTTATAAGCATCGTTGTCGTATTCAGAGCGGCTAAAGTTGAAATTGACGATCCCCATAGGCAACAACCATGAACCGCCTACTCGCCACTCTTCACCGTCAGCATTAACACGAGCGTTGATCATTCGCGCTTCATCAAGCCCAATAGACCCAGAGAACTGCAGATCTTCGTTATAAGCAACGCCAGCTTTGGTTACAATTTTAGTCGGATCATCAGGGTGCTTCTCTTCAGCAAAAGCACCCGTTGAAAATAAAGACACTAAAGTAATGATTAGTAGATTACGTAATGTCATTAGAAGGTCGCGCTAACACCAACAAAGTGGATACGGCCATCGAATGAACCATTCAACAGATTAACTTGACCAAATCGACCATATCGATCCATCTTAACTGAACCCAAATCAGCGTATTCATAGAACACATCAATTAAGATGTCGTCCCAGTAGGTAGATGCGCCAACTGAGTAGCGGTACTGTTCACCCACAGGAAGGTCAACCCATTGCATTGACGGATCGTCTTGCGGAGAAGTTTCGTAAGAGAAGCCAGCTTTCAAACGCCAGTCTGAATTCAATTGATAATCCGCACCTACCGCAAATTTCCAAACGTCATCCCAGTCACGCTCAATCGGAACACCATTAATTGGACTTCCTGCTATTCCAAAATCAAGAACGGTTGTATCCCATTCACTCCAACGGTGGAACTGAATACTAGCAAGCAGGTCAAGTTGAGAGTTCAAAGCATAGCTCGCACTGACATCGATGATTTCAGGTAAAGCAATATCAGTTGATAATGAATTCAATACGCCTTGGTTAATAACGCCATTTACATCATTGTTAAACTCATGCTCTAGCTTAGAACGGTAACTTGCGCCCAGCTTAAGTTTATCTGTCGGTGTGTACATTACGCCAAGGTTATAGCCGTATGCCCAGTCAGTATCTTGCTTCGCAGTAAGCATTGACGTTGTTTGTTGGAATGCAGCCCAACTGAATTGCACACCCGCGCCTACTGACCATTGGTCATTCAGCTTATAACTCAGTGATGGGTTCACTTGCATTGCAGTAAGAGTGATATCTTCTAGAAGTGCAGCACCCGCCCAATCACTGCCGTAATCAAGGCTAGAGCCGCCAACAGCGCCAAGCGCGATACCAAGGTGTAATTTGTCTGTGACTTGATGAGCGTGGAAGGCACCAAATGACGGCATTACGGAATGAGCTTTACCATCTGGATTACCACCGTTATCTTGATACTTCATTTCAAGATCGAATGCCATGGTGTTGATGGTCGTTTTGCTTTCGCCCATGTGAGACATAGTGGCAGGGTTTGTCCACATCGCCGCTGCAGATCGAGTGTAAACACCATCACCAGCGCCAGTAGTACCAGCGTTGGCAACGACAGCTTCTTGCAAAAACAGGCCACTTGCGAATGCATTTAAGCTCGTAAAAATTGCAGTGGCAGCTAGAGAGTAAGTAAAAGTTTTGTTCATCAGAGCGCTCATTTAGCCTTAGACATTAAATTGCTCTAAGGTTACCGCAAAGCTCAATAAACAAAGGGAATATCCATTATTCCTGTACAAGCGCTATTTAAACTTTCTGGCGACGTAAGGGCGTGGTTTGTCTCGATGAATTTCACGTTGAGCAGCAATCGCCCTGTTCTTACCTAACCCAACCTTTATCTGATACCAAGTTTCGCAGAATACAGCCATGCCCGGGCTTGACCACCAAGTCTTGTTGTAGAGCTTCTTGTTAGCAGCGACGACATCTGGCGACCGATTCGCACACTCAAGTGCCAACGCATAGGCTTCAGCGTAAGGATCTTCGGCAATCTTGGTCACCAACCCATATTCTTTAGCGGTTTCACAGTCGATCACTTTGGCCGTCATCGCCATTTCAAGGGTGTGATCTTTACGCATCAGCTCTCTAAAAGCGATAGCGCCTCCCATGTCTGGAATCAGACCCCACTTTGCTTCCAATATAGAGAAGTTCGCATCCGGGCTAGCAATTCTAAAATCACCCCCACTGACCAATTGCAGGCCGCCTCCCCAACAACGACCATGAATCGCAAAAATGACAGGGCATGGAATATCTCGCCAACCCAATGAAAAGCGTTGTGCAGCGTTAGGCAATGTCGGTAGCCATTTAAACAAGAGCTTCATCGCCCCAGATTTACTGGTTAATAGGGACTTAACATCAAGCCCTGAACAAAAATCAGAACCCTCACCTTTTACTATTACGGCACGAATCTCGGTGTTCTTTTTCAGCTGAGTCACCATGTTATTCACGCCTTGAAACATTGCCATATCAATAGCATTGAGCTTATCGGGTCGATTCAACACAACCGTCGCAATTTGGTTTTTATCGATAGAACAAGTAATACGATCGAGGTTTGGCATGGTGGCTACCTTATCAGTGGTCAGACCTTTAGGTTATACATTTTATTAACATATGCCAAACTTGCACATTAAGAAGCGAGACCTGTGTTGCTTAACGTCTTTCCCTTTACACAAACGACATCAACAAAAAAGCAGTGATGGATCGCTCCATTCACTGCTTTTCATCCGTAGCTTTTATCGCCAATGGCTTTGATTGCCAGTAGCTTTGATTAGCAATGGCTTTCGGTCATGAGCAAAACCTATGTTCTTCGAGATTTCAGTAGCAAGAAGATAAAGTAGCTGCCAGCAATAATGGAAACTAACGTCCCTGCCGCAAGCTGCGCTCGGAACACTACCACTTGCCCTAAGCAGTCAGAAAATAGCATATATTCTGGTAACTTAAACCAAAGCGCTGAACATTAAAAAGGCCATTGAAATTCATCATTTCAATGGCCTTCTCGTTCCTACTAGCCAGGCAGCTAGCTAATTACCTAAGCAACTAACTGAGCTGAGACTCTCTCGCTTCTTGGCTACTGAAACCACGCAAAATGTTAAACAGGGTAATCAATGTGAACAGCATGATAACGAGCGATAAATGCCACGCTTCCCCTAACCCTAACTGAACCAGGCCCATACTCACCATTGAAGACACCACCATCTGCCCGCCACCAGACATCGCAGCCGCCGCGCCAGCGTTCTTCTTATAAGGCAACATCACTAACGCCTGAGCACAAGGTAACGCAATACCATTACCAAGGATCATCAAGAACTGGCCAAGCATGAGATACAAAGGTTCGAGTGGACAGAAGAACAGCCACAAGGCCGCAGCAACGTGCAATACAGGTGTGCATAACAGAGTTTTCTTGTTACCCAGCATAGGGCGAATACGGTTACATAAGCCTGTTCCGCCAAGCATGCCTAATGCTGGAATCACCGCCCACATCGCGTATTCATCTGACGTCATACCAATCTGGTTTTGCATGATAAATGGCATCACCGACACAGTGGTGATCATCAAGCTAAAGTTAAGCCAACCGATACTCGCAAAGCTCATAAAATAACGAGAAGTGAGTAGCTCTTTATATTGAGAAACCATTTTATTCGGTGAAGGGATCGCCGAAACCTGAGTGACAGTTTCTTTAAACTTGAACGCCAATACACCCCAAGCCAATGAGACATAGCCAAGTAGTGAGATGAACACCATGCTCCAACCGAAGTGGAAGTTAATGAATCCACCGATAACGGGCGCGATCAAAGGTGTTATAGACGCAACCATAGCAATGTAAGACATCGCCAAAGGCAAGTCTGCCCCACTGAATCTGTCTCGCGTAGAAGCACGAGCAAGTACCGCGCAACAACCGGTTCCTAAGCCTTGCAGGAATCGCCCCATCACCATGCTAGTAAACGAATGGCTGAAGAAGATGATCATCAATAACCCAAGCATGGCAATCAACAAACCGCTTAGCAGTACCTTCTTGCGTCCCAAAGCATCGGAAATAGGGCCATAAATAAACTGGGAAGGGCCAAAGCCTAATAAATACACACTCACCAAAAGCTGGGCTTGCTCTAGCGAGACATCAAAATCTTTTGCGATCCAAGGCAAAGAAGGAAACACCAAGCCCATACTGAGCTGGCCGATACTGATGACCAAACACGCAAGTAAGATCGATTTAAAATCAAATCCACGACTCATCGTTTAATAGGTCCGTTCGAAGAAAAATCGTGCGTATCTAACTCACAACATAAAAACTGAGAAAATAGCGAAAATGCTGCTGGTGAGTTGTTCATAATGCTCCGACGGGATCAAATAGAGAAAGGCACAGTAAACATACGTGAGCTTGTATAATCATACAATAGGCGTTCAACTAAATATGTGAATAGTCACTTTTCAGCAACCTCGGCTTTCCGCCAATCGGTCACAAGCGCTAGACTAACACTAGATGCTCATAATCAAGGGATTTCAATGAACACTCATCACCGTATTTTTTCATGTGCTTTGGCGCTGCTTGCCTCTGGTCCTATAACGTCAGCCTTTGCATGGCAGGCAGAGAAGATCACCGACGGACTCGTGATCCCTTGGGGGCTGGCTTATGTCAACGATAAGTCCATGTTAGTCACAGAAAAATCAGGCGTCATTAAACATGTCGATTTAAAAACAGGCGATCAAAACACACTGTTCAGGCTGCCCAATGTATGGGCGAAAGGCCAAGGTGGATTATTGGATATCGCACTCTCCCCTTTTGAAAACGGAAAGTTCTACGTCACTTACAGTAAAGACGTCGATAGTGAAGGCGTAACGACACTGGCTTCTGCTAATTACAGCAATAATGAAGTCACCAATTGGACAGATGTGTTTGTATCTAAATCTAGAACGGACACCGGACGTCACTTTGGTAGCCGTATCACCTTTGATGATAGCCACCTGTATTTTTCAATCGGCGACCGTGGTGATCGAGACAACGGCCAAGACACCATGACTCACGCCGGATCAATATTACGACTGAATGCCGATGGAAGCACACCAAGCGATAACCCATTCACGGATAACAACAAAGTGCTCAATGAAATTTGGAGCTTTGGCCATCGTAATCCACAAGGTCTGTATTACGATTTCCCGACTCAAAAGCTTTGGTCGATTGAACACGGCCCTCGCGGTGGTGATGAAATTAACCTAATAAAAGCGGGTGCCAACTATGGGTGGCCTGTCACCTCACACGGAAAAGAGTATTGGGGCCCTATCAGCGTTGGCGAATCGGAAACCAAAGATGGTATTGAAGCGCCAAAAAAAGTCTATGTTCCTTCAATCGCTCCGGGGAGCTTGATTGTTTACCAAGGCGATAAGTACCCAGAGCTGAAAGGCAAACTGCTGGCTGGCGCACTAAAACTTACTCACATCAATATTGTGACAGTCAATGAACAAGGTGAGGCAATCGAGGAAGAACGCATTTTAGAGGACTTGGGCGAAAGGGTAAGAGACATCGAAACTTCACCAAACGGAGACATCTTCTTCAGCACTGATAATGGCAACCTGTACCGCTTGAAAAAGTAGCCGAGACCTCGTTCAAGTAAAGGCACTTACCTTACAACGACATTTATAAATATAAGCCGTTAAAAGTGGGCTCAACGCCCAGTTAGCGGCTTTAAATTTGCAAAAATGAATGCGCTAAAACAGTGCATTTACTCCAAATTCGTCATCAATTTCGACCACCTTTTTCACAAAAACTACAACAAATCACCATACAACTGTAACTCCATGATATTTAAGGAATGCAAAGTTTGACTACCCCCAAGTTTCTGCAACCTTTCCCTATGTATTCGATTGACTATCCCCTGATTTGATTTAGACTCGTTCCCGGCTAGAAAGAAAGTTCTTTGTATATAAACATTTCGTTGGATTACTAGTAACCCCGTTGTGTTGTACGCAATAGCAATAAACTTTTCCACGCTATCAGTGCCACAATTGGCTCAAAATAAAAATTTAATTTTAGGATATCATCATGTCTAACACAGTTACTGGTACAGTAAAATGGTTCAACGAAACTAAAGGCTTCGGCTTCATTCAACAAGAAAACGGCCCAGACGTATTCGCACACTTCTCTGCTATCACTGGCGACGGTTTCAAAACTCTTGCTGAAGGCCAAAAAGTTGAGTTCGTAGTATCTCAAGGTCAAAAAGGCCCACAAGCTGACAGCATCAAAGTACTTTAATCTAGTATTTTAAAGCTTTCTAAAAATAGCCAGCCTCTGCTGGCTATTTTTTTACCCGCTATTCAGAGATTTAAGGTAATATTCCCCTTCACTATTTCTACCTAAGACACCCTCTCAATGGCTCTTAAACCGACAATCTATAAGTTTCACTAAAATACGCCACTCCCCGCCCTACCTAGCAATAGCCACATACACCATTATTTTCAAACACTTAATGCAAACACAAGCTAGAAGAACTTCAATAAACTGCTATAATCTCTGAACCTTGGTACACCTTTTGTACCCCTCAAACCACCCTTTTGGTACACCTCAGAGGCACACGTTCATGGCATCTTATAGTATTGAAAAGCGAACTCTAGCGAGCGGTGAATCTCGCTACAAAGCCACAGTTACCGTAAAACATCGAAGCAAAATTGCTCAACGTTTTTCCAAAACTCATAAGAAGAAAACGCTCGCTACTGCCTGGGCAAAAAATGAAGTCCGAAAGATAGACGAAGGTGAAACTCAAGACCGTTCTGTACCCATTGGCCAGCTGCTAGACATGTTCATTGAAAACAAAAATCTCTGGGACAATACTGGCCGATCTAAACAAACCGTATTAAAAATGCTCCGTGATTGTGACATAGCAAAAATCTATTCCGATGAGCTAACGACTAAAGACTTAATTGAGCATTGCCAAAATAGATGCAGTACGGGAACCAAGCCCTCTACCGTTTATTCCGACATCTATTTTTTACGTTCGGTATTCAAACGAGCTAACCCTGTGTTCAACGTTGCCGCGAACGTGAACACATTCTTAGAAGCAACACCCATTCTGTATGAAATGAAGCTCATCGGTAAATCAGAGAAACGAACAAGGCGCCCTACCACCGATGAAATAGACCTGTTAAAAGAAGCACTAGAAGAACGTGAGCAACGTAGAGAAAACAAAATCCCCTACTCTATACTTTTAGACTTCAGTATCCTGAGCTGTATGAGGGTAAGCGAAGTGTGTGGTATTCGATGGGAGGACTTAAACGAAGAACTTAAAACAGTGATCGTACGCGACCGAAAAGACCCACGTAAGAAAGAAGGCAACCACATGGTCGTTCCTCTACTTGGTGAAGCGTTTGATATTGTAATGAGGCAAGAGCGTAAAGGTGAGTTGATATTTCCATATAACCCACGCTCGGTTGGCCGAGGCTTCGTTGAAGTGTGTCAAAAGGTTGGGATTGATAACCTGCGCTATCATGACCTACGCCGTGAAGGTGCAAGCCGTTTGTTCGAGAAAGGCTTTACGATTGAGGAAGTTGCTCAGGTAACTGGTCATAGGAACCTAAATACCTTGTGGCAGGTTTATACCCAGGGCGCGAGCACACTT
>NZ_JBFRPJ010000034.1:0-49543 GCF_041471945.1 Vibrio sp. 10N.261.51.A4 | reverse complement strand
AGGTTCTCCTTCAAGGCCGCATACAGCGGGGCGAACTTCTCACTGACTTGGATAACCCACCTTGCCATGGTGGTGCGTGATAGCTCGATACCCGACTGGGTAAACAGCGATCATCAATCAATGCATTGGGTGCTAACTCTTGTCCTCCACCCGCTAAGCGACCATTACAAAAAGCACCCACAAGGATCTCGCCGGTAAAGCTGCCTTTGTCTATGGGCAACGTGCCACTGTAGGGCTTAAAGCCAAGTGCTTTCACCACACCTGTTAGTGTATACGCACCGCCACCGAGAAAATCTTTAAGCTCGACTGGCATTTCAGCTGTGACTTCAGCACCAAAACCCGCCGCAGCGACATTCATAAAATAGCGGTCATTCGCACGCACGCTATCCACCGCAAACGCCTTGCCTTCCACCGCTAGTTCAAAAGCACCCGAAATATCGTTAGATATTCCCGTTGCGGTAGCAAAATCATTCGCAGTGCCCATTGGGACAAGCGCCAGTTGTGGTCTTTCACTGGCACGGAACAGGTTGAGCGCGTTAACGGCTTCATTCACCGTTCCATCGCCACCGACAACAATCAGACGCTTAACACCGTCGCATATTGCCTCGCTTACCAAACGAAACATGTCCGACGATTCCCAAGTCACTCTAACTTGCAGGTCAATATCATTGTCCCTCGCCGCAAAGATGGCTTGCCTTAATTCCGGGATATTGGCTTTCTTTCCGTTTAAAATCACGCGAATGCTGTCCATGGCTATGTCCTTGTATAGGCTAACTTGATAACTCTTTTGCTGCCGCTTTGATCTTAGCTCGTAACCACTTATGGCTTGGTTCATTAGTACGGCTTGGATGCCAAATCATACACATATCGAGGTCTTCCAACTCGAAGGGTAATGGTAGTGTTTTTACCGCGTACTTTTCAGCAAAACAACGCACTGATGAAATAGGCATTACTCCGATGTACTCAGAGCCTTCGATAACAGGAAGCATCTCTACAACGCCCGCTGCGCGATACACGATTCTACGTTTCTCAAGGTCACTATAGTGCTCAGAGCTTAATAAGCTTTTGCGCGCATGCCACCTAGAGACCACCACATGCTCGAGTGCTAAGAACTGTTCCATATCGATGGTATCGCCAACCGTAGGATGATCACTACTACACACCACGACCAGCTCTTCTGTAGAAATCACCTCGTACTTAAGCATGGTTCTTCCTTTAGGCGTCATATCAACAATCACGTCGTGTCTTTGCAGCCTTAAATCAGACTCATAGTCTTCGGTAAACAGAGGATGAACCTCTAACGCGATACCTGGTGCGACTTGGCTGATTAACCGCATGACTTTTGGCATCATTTCGTAGCTCGCCGCCGAGACGCAGGCAATGGAAAACACGCGGCCTGAGGTTTTAGGATCGAAGTCTCTTGATGCGGATAAGGTAGAAGTAAAGTTTTTAAGTGCAGCGGCCATTGCAGGATAGATATCAATAGCGAATGTGGTTGGCTCTACGCCTGATGTGGTGCGATGAAACAGTGGCTCATCATAGATATCTCTCAACCTTGCAAGTGCTTTACTCACTGCTGGTTGGCTTATATCCATGCGATTAGCAGCTCTAGATAAGTTCTGCTCTTCATAAATAGCGACAAATATAGGAATTAGATTTAGTTCGGTACTTTTCATACAGTTCCATATTAAAGAAACAGGTTCTCCATAGTAGAGAACCTGTCGATTATGTTCGATGCGAATGACTAAAGTTTGCTACTTAGTTCTATCTTTTAAGTCTGGCAAGGCTTTAGGGATTTTCAAGCGAGCAGCAATTGAACGAGAATTGCTTGAGTTTGATGTGTCACTGGGCAAGTTACGTAACCCTTTCCATAAACGAGTGAATACGTTTTTATCTTCACATCCTTGTTGAAGGGCTTCGCTATCTTCTAGCCAACGCTTTTGTCCATTTGATTTACCATGTTGCGCTTTATCCAGTTGCACTTTATTCAGTTCTAACTGAGAGGTTTGGTTTCGCAATTGACGGTAGATAAAGGTTCTTAATGCAGCCCAATTACCTTGCTTAACTAAACGACGTAGTACCAGCCAACTCGGTGTTGGGCGGTTTGCGTAGTAACGCTTAACCGAAACAATCAACGCAATGCAGACTAACAACACCAAACCAACACTAATAAACACCGACATGTAGGCCTTGATGAAAGATTGGACTGTGTGTTTGGCTTCAAACACTTCGCCTTTTATCACCACGTTTTCAAGGCGTTGATTCCTGCTGTCCCACCACTGAAATGAAAACTCTGGCAACGTAAATTCACCGCCCTGCTGAATAACATAAACCGTCTCCTCAATTCGACTGGAACGGTAGTTACCACGATCTTGAGTATCATCTAAACGATTAGGTTGCGGGTAAGCTTGGTACTGCTGGGTCGATTCATTGTTCAACACATCCGGCAGTAATACAGACAAACTGTCTTTGGCCTTGATGGTTACCGTTCGAGTAATGGCATCGCCTACTTTTAAGTTTTCACTCGAGCGTTGCCATTGTTGCTCTGTATCTACTTCTGTTGCAGAAAACCAAGGCGATTCATTATCAAGTAAACCTGAAGGCAACGAAGCTTCAAACTTAATTGGCTGCGTGTAAAGCGTGCCGCCAACGTTAGAACCATCAGGAGCAGAAACTTGAACGCGAACCGGCACGGTTGGAATAACAAACTCGCCAGAAGTCATCGGATAGAGCATCACTTCCCATCGTTGACGCGACCATGTAGTGCCATTGACCCGTTCCGTGTAATTAGTCGCGAGTTGGTTACGTTGCTTAGCGATCACGTTAGGGATTTCGATACTGCCGATTCGAGTCCCTCCTGTTAACCAGCGCGGCGTCGCCACCTCAATATTTAGAATTACCTGCTCATTAACGCTCACTTTAGTCGGCGTTATCTTATCGCCTGACTTTGGCTTTTCCCCTACCCAAGCGATAAGCTCAACGTCACCACTTTTTTGGAGATCGAAGATATCGGCAGCAGAAGCAACAGAAGGAGAAAACCAACTCAATATAAGAGTCATCGACAGTAACCACTTATGGGTTCTGAATCGCACTCTCTTTGATTGAATGGCTTCAAGAGCTAAATGATATCGACTCATTGGGTTTGCTCCTGTTTTGACGCTTGTTCGATGGAAGGTGCAGGGTCTCTTAATTGAATTTGGAACTTGGACTTTAAGAAGAACTTAGGGTCCGCTTCGACTCGTTTTAACCACTTATCGGCAAGCTCTTGGCTACCCAAAATTTCATTGGCATTAAGTGTTTCCTTCAACATAACTTCGGCTACCGTTTGTTCTTCTGCGCCGTCCCCCGTGCGTGGCTGGTCATCAGCTAATTCTATGGACTCCTCAAGCCCATCAGATACCGAAGAAGATGCTTGGCTTTCACTGGTGCGATTAACCTCTTCAACAATGCCGCTTAGAACCGCCAAATTGTTTTCTATATCGGCTTTCAGTTCTGGTGACAGATCGGGCTTTTCACTCAGTGATTTGAGTAGATCGCGAGCAGCAAGGTACTCTCGCTGTCGAGCTAAAGCACTGGCTGCGCTATACAAACCATAATCGGTCTTGGTTTGCAAAAAGGCACTGTGAGCTAACTTAAAATCACGAGCATAGTAATAAGCTGCGCCCTTTCTCATGGGATCCTTAAAGTGCTTTGCCGCTTCAAGGTATTCTTTCTGATTCAACAGGCGTTGACCTTGCTGGTCGGGCGTTAACCATAAGTCCCACCACCATTGAGCTGTTTTGTCCCAAGCCGTAACCGACTCCACCACAACTGGTTTCTCAGCGGTTAAGTTGACTGTTTTCGCCAAAGTGTCTGGTGAATACATGCTGCTTGTGATCATAAAACCAACGACACACCACTGCACCAGCCACCCTTTTCTGAACCACAACAACATGATGATCGCCATTGGAATGAGCAAACCATAGCCCATGTCTTTCCAAGGCATTGAAGATTCGCCGTTGAGCTGCATGTTTCTTTCAACCGCTCTGTTCAGTTGTTGGATATCCGAATCATCAACGGTCACCTCAATCACTCGTCCACCCGTCTTACTCGCTAAGTTACGCAGTGAATCTAGGTCGACTGGGTTATCGCTCACCACATTACTGTTTCCTGCGGCTAGAATGAGCAACTGATACGGATTGTCGTTAAAGAAACTCTCGTACGCCCTAATGGTGCTTGGGTTTACACCATCTGATACCAACAGTACAGAAGAGCCTAACTCACCAGACAGTTGCTGATTAATCAATGGCAGTGCTTCTTCTGCTGACTTACCTGATACCGGCATGATATCGGGTGTGATAGCCGCTAGAAACGGTTCGAATACCTTGCTGTCTTGAGTGACGGGCATCGCGACGTGTGCGCTGCCTGCGTAAACCACTAAGCCCGTATTACCGCCTTTCCGAGCCGCTAATAAGTCTCTAATCTTCTGCTTAGATCGTTCCAAGCGACTCGGTGGTAAGTCTTTAGCGAGCATAGATTCACTGTTATCAAGCACAACCAACATCGACGCTTTGTCTTCACCAAAAGGCGAAGCCTCACGCTGCCATGTTGGGCCAGAACAGATAATGATGGCGATAGTTACAATCACCACCAATAGCTTCAATGGCAGCTGCTTACGCCAGCCTGTTTCGCCAATCGTCAATGCATCACGTAAGTGTGCAGGTAGAATGTCTTTCCACGTTGGTTTGGTCTCTTCTCTCCAACGAACCCATAGCAGGAAGAACATCGGAATAAAGGCCAACAACCACAAAGGTCGGATAAAATGAAACTGGGTAAAGAACTGTTGCAGAGTGAGAGAATCAGGCATCATCCTCTCCTTTCAATTTTTTAGTTTTAGAAGCCAAAAGCGACCTTCTACGTAAAGTCGCCAGACTAAAGGCAGTCAGATACATCACAACAACAATCGCCATTAAGTAATGGTGCAGCCCCTGTTTAGGACGATAAGTGGTACTTTCATATAACTGTGGTTCTAGTTCACCGATTTGAGCGTAGGCTTTGGTCAGTTCGTCGCGGTTAAGCGCCTCAAAGGCTTCGCCACCAGACTCTTGAGCCACTCGCTTGATGGTTTCCATATCCAGAGCCACTTCACCAACGGTTTGCGGATCGCCCATCGCAATAACGTGAATTCGAACGCCCTTAGCCTTAGCAACTTTTGCGGCATCGATAGGCTCAACAAAGCTTCCGGTGTCATTGCCATCAGTTAGCACAATCACAACTTTCTCTTTCACGTTCGCATCAATACTTGAATCTTGAACCGCAGCACTTTGCTTTTCGCTTTGTTCAAACACCTTAATCGCCAAGCCAATTGCATCACCTAAGTGCGTGCTTTGTCCTGCCATCGCCACATCGGTTTGATTAAGCAGTTCAAGCCACACATCTTGGTCAGCTGTAAACGGTGTTTGTACAAACGCTGCATCACCAAAAAGAATCAAACCGAGTCGGTCCCCTTTTCGGGTAGTCGCAAAATCAGCCAACACTTCTTTGGTCGCGTCCAAACGAGATATTTTATCGCCCCGCTTAGAGGTAAAGTCTTGTTCTGCCATTGAGCCAGATAAATCGACCACTACCATCACATCACGACCTAATTGTTCGCGAACTTGCGGCTCACCAAGAATGGTTGGTTTAGCGAGCGCACACACCACTAATGCCCAAGTAATAATCAACGTGGTTCGTTGCCACCAGCTTGGTGTTAGCTGGCTTGCCCCTTCAGACGGCGCTTCACCAATCGCTTCAACCAATTCACTGAAAAATGGCACCTTGATGGCCATTTGCTTGGTTCGATAAGCTGGCACAGCGAAGTAGACCAACAAAGGCAGAGGTAACGCAATAAACCACAGCGGATGCGCAAATTCAAAGCTGGAAGATAAAACATCAAACATTGTCTTGCCCCTCAACCGTTACCTGTACATTCGGCTTGTGAAGTTTTAGCCACATCATCGCGGTTTGAATTACCTCTAAACGCTGTTCAAAGCTCAAACGCACATTAGGGTCAATTAGGCTTTGCATCCATAATTCCGAAACTTCATCGGCAAAGAACGCATTGCTGTTTTCACTCGTGTTGGCGCTAACAGGCAGATAAGCGTTCAAACGGTTCACATAAGCTTGGCCAAACAACTTGGCATTACTGCTGTCTAGGTAACGAAGCACCACTTTGAGGACTTTAAAGGTTCGTTCGGTTGAGTTCTTGTCTCTTGCATCCAGTACCATGAGTTCTTGAAGCGCTTCTTTGCGATAACGGTTATTCCACCACCTTAACGCCAAGCGATAAGCCAGATAGATAGCGACCAATAACAGAATAACGCCAAGGATCTTCCAGCCGATCGTTTGAGGAGCCCAGCTCACACTGTCAGGAATGGCGACATCATGTAGGTCGCGAAGGATATAAGTACTTGGAGGCGTATGTTCAACAGCCATTTAGCGCCCTCCCACTAGTTTCTGCAGCTGTGATATGTGATTGCCCGACGTGTCTAATTCTATATAAGGGAGGTTTTTCATCGCCATCAATTTAGCAAGGGACAGTTTCTGAAGTGCCGCTTTTTGGGCAAGGCTTTTACTTGCGAGGTTAACCTTAGATTGGCTATCCAGATTAAGTTGAAAGCGACCATCACCCACCACCCAGTTTGCGCTTGCCAGATCTTGAGGCAATGATTGTTCTAATGGATCGGTGACCATAATGGCTAAGATGTCGTTGTGTTGTTGCAGTTGCTTTAGTCGGTCAAGATGTTGCTCTTGGCAATCTCGCCAATCACTAATAAAGATTAAGGTCGATTGCTTTAATCTCATTCGTTTTATCAGTTCAATCCACTGGCTAAATCCAACACCTTCGCTATCGCTCACACTGACACCTAAGCTTTGATTAGCCTTGGTAAGATGTTTTAGCTGAGCCAACAAATCAGATTGAGAACGTTGAGCTTTGGTATGAAACAGTTTTTGGTGCGAGGCCAAAACGAAGCCGACACGATCACCATCTTTCAGCACTCGCCATCCACACAATGCCGCCACTTCGGCAGCCACAACAGATTTCATGGTGTTTTGAGACGCAAAGAACATCGAACTGCGCTGATCGACACAGATCATCACATTACGGTCTTTCTCTTCGGTATAGCTACGAACATGAGGCTTACCCGTTCGCATCGTAACTTTCCAATCGAGATTACGGATATCATCACCCAATTGGTAATGACGTAATTCTTCGAAGTTCAAACCACGACCACGGAACAAAGAGTTATGTCTGCCCGAAAGTACGCTGCCCGCTTTTAAATGAGGTAACAGTGAAAACGACTCAGCTTGAGCCTGAATTCGCACTAACCTTGAATAATCACAATACAGTCGTGGATCAAGGCCTTGCGATTTGGGAGCTTGTGTTGGCTTCGCCATGACGCCCCCTAATTATCCGATCTCAACATTATCAAGCAGTTCTTCAACCACTCTTTGATGGTCAACGCCATCGGCCAATGCATCATAAGAAAGTGAGAATCTGTGGCCTAATACGGTAGGTAGCATCGCTCGCACATCATCTAACGTGACATGGTCACGCCCTTGTAACCACGCATAAGCGCGTGCACATTTATCCAACGCAATGGAAGCACGCGGGCTTGAGCCAATCTCAATCCATTTAGACAAGTTTGATTCTGGGTAACGCTCTGGCTTACGAGTTGCCATGACCAAGGCCACAATGTAGTTCTCAACTAAATCGGAAACGGCAATGTCTGGAAGTTGTCGGCGTGCCTCAAGTACCAACTCAGGTTCAATATGTTGTGGAGTGACTAATTCTGAACTGGTTTCGCTACCCAACTCCTCACTGCGCACCAGTCGAATGATGTCACGTTCCGCTTCGTCTTCTGGGTAGTCGACCGTCACTTTCATAATGAAACGGTCCATTTGCGCCTCAGGTAGCGGATAAGTACCTTCTTGTTCAACTGGGTTTTGAGTGGCCAATACCATGAACAAGTCAGGAAGGATGTGAGTTTGGCCGCCCACGGTTATCGTGCCTTCCGCCATAGCTTCAAGCAGAGCCGCTTGTACCTTTGCAGGCGCACGGTTCACTTCATCGGCTAAAACAATGCTGTTGAAAATAGGACCCGGTTGGAAATGCAGTTGCGGCTTGCCATCAAGCTCTTGATACACCTCCGTACCCGTCACATCTGACGGCAGCAGGTCAGGAGTAAACTGAATTCGACCAAAACTGGTGTTCAGTAGATTCGCCAGCGATTTTACTGAGCGAGTTTTCGCAGTACCGGGAAGCCCCTCAAGAAGCACATGTCCATTAGTCAATAACCCTATCACCAGAGCCCGAACGACGTGGCTCTGACCGATAACACTTTTTTCTGTTTGTTCAATCAGTTGGTTTATTGCTTGTTGCGCATGGTTCATAGGTCTTCCCTTAATTCAATCTGGCTGCGTACATCCTACTCACAAGCCCCATAACTATTAGTTATACACATGATAAACAGTTATAAACGTGATAATTGGTTACAAGCGGAATAAGCAGCAAGCACGATAGCCAAGCTCACCTCATCGCTTTATTTAAACCTAGCTTTCAATTGGTTAATGGCTTCCGGCGGTGCTACTTTGCTCAATGATGAAATACACTGCTCAAACGCCTTTGGTACACCCGGTATATGGCTGTTTCGTGCCAACACTTCACACTGGGCATACAGGTGCTGTGGGTTGCGGCTAAATTGGTAAGCCTTGTGCAGTGATTGACTTGCCGCAAGCACATCAGATTTCTCCAAAGCCAATCCGTACACATACCAATATTGTGGGTCGGTTTGTGCAGTTTCAGCAGCTTGTTTAAGGTACTCCGTTGCTTGTTCGTAATCTTTCACACGAAGCAGAGATAATCCCGTGCTGTATGGTAATACACTCGATTTCGGCTGAGCTTCAATACCTTGCTTCAAGGTCGATAACGCTTTTGCTTCGTTACCTTGCGCTCGATACAAATCCGCCAAGTTGGCGTAGCTGTTTTCGAAGTAAGGCTCAATCTCGATAGCACCTTGATAGAACTCAATCGCTTTATCGTGCTGACCTAAATCTCGGTAAACGTTGCCTAGGTTAGTACGTCCAAATCCTCTATCGGCATTAAATTGCTGTATTTCAATGTACTCTTCCAATGCAGGCTTGATTTGGTCTTTCTGCAGAGGATTCATTTCTCCCCAATAACGTACCAATGCACCTGCGGTTTCTGAACGAATCGACAATACAGGGTCTTTCAGTAGCGGCTCTAGAATTTGCCAACGGTCAGTGAATAGGAAACCAGACGAGCCTTGCACAACGCCCAAACGAATCATTTCATCATCATGTTTCACCGCTCTTGCTAGCGAGATAAGCGTATTCTTACCCGTATTACCGCCCAAACGTTCTAAGCTCGATGCACGAATGATATTGCTTAAGCTAGAGTCCTGAGCCGAGTATGCCAACGCATCCTCTGCACCTCTGTGCCCTATCGAGTCAGCATAAAAGGCAACGGCAAAGTGCTGCTGATTACGATACTTAGAATCTGGGAACCACTCACCGATTTGCTTATCTGCCCACTGATCGGTTTGATCTTCATGACAGCTAGTGCAGACGTTCGGCGTTTTAATGTGTTGGCTAATATCAGGACGTGGGATATGCCAACTGTGGTCACGCCTTGGATCCACCTCCATGTAAGTCGTCTCTGGCATGTGACAAGTCGTGCATTGTGAGGCTTCGGTATTGGCTTCGTGGAATGTGTGCTTCTCAGGCGTGTATTCCGATGCAATGTGACATTGGCTACACACGGCTTCTTCCGCAATTTTTAGTTCAGCGGTATGGGGATCGTGGCAGTTAGTACATGTAACGCCTTTTTCCGCCATCACGGATTGAAGGAAAGATCCGTAAACGTAATCCTCATCGTAGATTTGACCATCGTTATGGTAAAGCTCAGGGGTAATCAAGCTCAGGCGATACTTATCAAAGAATGACCCGTTCACGTGGTCACCTGTTTCATTCAACTGAGTACGTCGGCTGTGGCATTGAGCACAGGTTTGAACTTGGTTGGTATGGATGATGTCTTTTGGTTGCAGGGTTGAATTACCCTCTTGATAGATCCACTCTTTGACCGACTTCGACAAGTCGCGATCAAAACCATAATGCGCCGAGACTGGAGCATCCTTTCTGCCGTTAGCTTTGGCTAGCTTGGCCTGCTCAACGTGCTCGCTTGCAGGGCCATGACACGCTTCACAACCGACATTAATCTCAGACCAAGTAGTGTTGTAAGTATTGCTCGCGCTGTCGTAGTTTTTCTCTAGATTCGTAGAGTGGCAATCAGCACACATGAAGTTCCAGTTTTGACCGCTATTGGTCCAGTAGAATTCATCAGTGTTGGTGGTATCCGGGTAGAGGTTAAACCAGCGTTGACCGCCTTCGCCTTCAGTGCGAGAGTCCCAAGCGAATGGAATCAACTGTACACGGCCATCTTCAAATTCAATCATGTATTGTTGTAGTGGTTCAAAGGCAAAAGTATAGCTGATTTTGTAATCTTTAAACTGGCCGTCTGGCCCTTCGATATTGACCCAGAACTCTTCGCCCTTGCGAAAAAATCGGTTGGGTTTACCGTCATGAGTGACTGCTTGATCGTTGAAATCGCCTAATACAGATTCGTCTGTAGCGTGCTTCATCGCCATATCATGATGAGAGCCCTCCCACGCTTCGACTTCTTCACTATGACAATCAACACACGCTTCCGAACCGACATACGTGGCTTTAGAGCCGATAGGTAAAGCGTCAGAGCTAACGTGTGAAGCTACAGAACTGGTCTTTGAAATATCAGAGTTGATATTAGGATCTTGCTCGTTGGCATAGGCGTTCAGACTGAACAGCGACAACATCAGTGAAGACAAGATTGCGGATAATACTGCGACTCGCTGGTGTTTCAATCCGTTTACCAGTGAGCACAACCATGCAGACATAACATTCCTTGTTTTTATACATCCTTATGCTTAATAAGGTAGACGTAAAAACAACGAATTTACAATTATTTAGTGGCAATGAGCTCCATAGTTGTGACTCGTATTCACGACCGGGATTTACTCATCGATATGCGCATAAAAAAAGAGCTCCTAAGAGCTCTTCAATCTGTTCAGTTTGACTCAAACAATGACTTACTTGTTATGAGACTCCTGAAGTTTTTCCATTACCTGATCCAAGCTAAAGCTCGCGGCTTTTTGGCGTGGCGGGTATTCAGCAAAGGTTTCTAGGAACTTGCCTACATACGCTTGTGCTGGGACGAACATATAAGCATGGTCTAACAACCAGTCGTAGTATGTGTTCGATGTAATGTCTGCGTTTTCGTATGGGTCCATACGCAGGTTAAACAGCTTAGGAAGACGTAACGTCACGAACGGTTCAGCCCAGATTTGCATGGTACCCGTTGCACGCTGCTCCATGAACACCGCTTTCCACTGGTTGTAACGAAGCGCCGCTAAATCACCATCATCGGTAAAGTAGAAGATCTCCGAACGACGGCCTTTCTCTTCTTCACCGGTTAAGTAAGGAAGGAAATTATAACCATCTAAGTGAACCTTAAATGTTTTATCACCGGCAGTATGACCTTTGAGTAGTTTCTCTTTGATTTGGTCATCACCAGCGGCGGCAACGAAGGTTGGCATCCAGTCCATATGGTGCATAATTTCGTTAGATACGGTTCCTGGTTCAATCTTACCAGGCCAACGAACCATTGCTGGTACACGGTATGCGCCTTCCCAGTTGGTGTTTTTCTCACCACGGAACGGGGTTGTACCCGCATCAGGCCAAGAGTTCATGTGAGGGCCGTTATCCGTTGAGTAGAAAACAATCGTGTTGTCTTTGATACCCAACTCATCCACTTGCTTCAATAGTTGCCCAACGTGTCGATCGTGCTCAACCATACCATCAGCGTAGTTACCGACACCAGTTACGCCTTTACTGTCGGCTTTCACGTGCGTTCTAAAGTGCATACGTGTCGCGTTCCACCACACGAAGAATGGTTTGTCCGCTTTCACTGCGCGATCCATAAAATCAAGTGCCGCGTCTAGTGTTTCTTCATCAACCGTTTCCATACGCTTACGCGTCAGTGGACCGGTATCTTCAATCTTGCCATCAGCGAATGACTTAATGACACCACGAGGGCCAAATTTCTTACGAAACTCAGGATCGGTTGGGTAATCTTCATTCTCTGGTTCTTCTTCAGCATTTAGGTGGTAAAGGTTGCCAAAAAATTCGTCAAACCCGTGTGCTGTTGGAAGGAATTCATCTTTATCGCCAAGGTGGTTTTTACCAAATTGACCTGTCATGTAACCCATAGGTTTCAGCATTTCTGCGATTGTCGCGTCTTCTGCTTGTAAGCCAATGTCTGCGCCCGGCAAACCTACTTTACTCAAACCCGTTCGTAATACACTTTGTCCCGTGATAAAGGTAGAGCGACCCGCAGTACAAGATTGCTCTGCGTAATAGTCCGTAAACATCATCCCTTCTTTCGCGATGCTATCAATATTCGGGGTTTTGTAACCCATGAGACCGAAGGTGTATGCACTCACATTGGATTGACCAATATCGTCCCCCCAAATAACCAATATATTTGGCTTTTCAGCCGCAAAAGTGGCGCTGGACGCGGCCATCATCGCTGTACCCAAAATCGCTAATCGACGTTTAGCGCCATATTTCGCTGTCATAGAAACCTCTTCGTAAGTTATTTGCATCCTGCCCTACAACGTATAGTCCATTTTTTACACATGCGCGAGATTCCCTAAGCTATTAATCTTTTTGTCATTTTTATTGAGATACGGATACAGAAATCATCGATAAGGTTTACGCCAACAAACATGATAAGGATCACACATACAAACTAAGGCTTTATTCTACGTACCCACTGGAGCTGATATTAATCAATAGGTTACCTAAGCATCATAACGATTGGTTATAAGCACTATAAAAGGACGTAACGGAATTTTGAGAATAACATTTGCTCATCGATGCGTTGTTCTAACGCATTAATCTTAAAAGTGAATCGGAGTCCTTATGGGTACTAAAATTAATAAACTAGCATTAGGTGTTGGCTTATTAGCAGCTTCTTCAGCGGCAACAGCAGCAGAAAAACCAAACATTCTTGCTATCTGGGGTGATGACATTGGTGTATTCAACATCAGTGCATACAACAACGGTATGATGGGTTACGAAACACCTAACATCGACCGTATTGCTAACGAAGGCGCACTATTTACTGACCACTACGGTCAACAATCGTGTACTGCTGGTCGTGCTGCATTCCTAACAGGTCAAGAACCTTTCCGTACTGGTCTATTGACTATCGGTATGCCAGGTTCGGACCACGGTATCCCTGATTGGGCTCCAACGATTGCAGACCTTCTAAAAGAACAGGGCTACATGACCGCTCAATTTGGTAAGAATCATATGGGTGACCAAGACAAACACCTTCCAACGAACCACGGCTTTGACCAGTTCTTCGGTAACCTATACCACTTAAATGCAGAAGAAGAGCCTGAAACATATTACTACCCTAAAGACCCAGAGTTCCGTAAGAACTACGGCCCTCGTGGTGTAATCAAGTCTACTGCTGACGGTAAGATTGAAGATACTGGCCCAATGACGCGTAAGCGTATGGAGCATGCGGATGAAGAGTTCCTAGAAGAATCTCTAGCATTCATGGAAAAAGCGGTAAAAGCTGACAAACCATTCTTCATCTGGCACAACACCACTCGTATGCACGTGTGGACTCGCCTACAAGAGAAATACCAAGGTAAGTCAGGTATCAGTATTTATGCTGATGGTATGTTAGAGCATGATGACCATGTTGGTGTGCTTCTAGACAAGCTGGATGAACTAAAAATCGCTGACAACACTATCGTAATTTACTCTACCGATAACGGTGCTGAAACGGTTTCTTGGCCTGATGGCGGCGCAACTTACTTCCACGGTGAGAAAGGTACAACTTACGAAGGTGGTATGCGTGTGCCTCAGCTAGTTCGCTGGCCTGGGACTATCAAACCTGGAACTAAAATCAACGATATCATGGGCCACCAAGACTGGATTCCTACTCTACTAGCAGCCGCTGGTGATGATAAAGTGGTTGAGAAGCTAGCATCTGACAAAGGTGCAACTTACAACGGTAAAAACTGGCGCGTACACCTAGATGGTTACAACTTCCTGCCTTACTTCCAAGGTAAAGAAGAGAAAGGCCCTCGTGACAGCATGCTTTACTTCTCTGCTAACGCTGAGCTAAACGCAGTACGTTGGAATGACTTCAAGATTTCGTTTGCTGTGATGGATGGTAACATTGTGGATGCAGTTCGTTTCCAACCAAACTGGCCTCAAGTTGTTCACCTACGTGCAGACCCATTCGAGAAAGCACCGCACGAGTCTGGTATGTACCTACGCTGGATGGCAGACAACATGTGGTTATTCGTTCCAGTAGGAAATCAGGTTCAAGAGTTTATGACGACGCTACCAGATTACCCTATGCAGAATAGCCAAGTACTGAACCCAGGTAACTTCAACCAGAATGCATACATGCTTCAAGGTAAACTTAAGCAACTAGAAGCGGCAGCAGCGCAAGCTAAATAAGCCTATCTAGGCGATGCAAACTGTATAGATGTGTATTTAACTAAGATTTATAGTAAGTACATAATCGAGTACGAAAGCCGTGATAACTCACTTGAGTTACCACGGCTTTCTTCGTTTAACGCCATTCGGCTTGATTTCATTTGAAAGAGCTTCATTCAATTCTGACTAGACCTCCCTATCAATCCCCGCTAGATAACCGCCTAAGCGATTTAATTTCCTACCACTTGTCTTGCAACATCACATATGCGCAACTAGCTTTATAAATAACACCTATCATTGGAAAGTAAAATGAAGGTGATATCAGAAGGATTCTGAGTTGCCATAATTGTCAAACTAGATGGACTAATGTTATGAAAACGCCATATTTAGCAAGAATAAGCATCACTGTCATTGTCGTTTCAGTCGCTTTGCTAGTTTATGACGCGGCCTCTTCAAAAATGCACACCTCGTTCGAACACAAAAAAAATCACGCCCATGAAAGCAATCATGATGACTCTCACTCTTCAGGGCACTCCGCCCATTCCGAAGAAAAGCACGCACATAAAACCGTCGCTTCAAGCCAACCCATATCTCCGATTCCAAACTCTCCCGAGATAAATCATGAGCTGGCCAAAATTGGTTGGGTGCTATTTAAAGACCCGAACCTTTCTTCTAACCGCAGTGTGAGCTGTGAAAGTTGTCATAGCCTGCAAACCAACGGCGCAGAGGTAATTCCAGTTTCGATTGGCGTAAACGGCGCAGGGATGAGAAATTCACTCACCGTTTTTAACGCAGTCTTTAACTATCGGTTCTTCTGGGATGGTCGAGTAAACAACCTCGGCGATCAAATTGATGGCCCAGTGCACAACGTCGATGAAATGGATTCAAACTGGCAACATATTACGGATTATGTGTCTCAATCGAAAACTTACATCGACTTATTCCAAGAACAATCAACGCCCATTGACGAAGCTTCAATTAAGGCTGCTCTTATTGAATTTATGCAGGGTTTGACCACACCCAATGCCCCTTTCGACCTGTATTTACAAGGTGACAGCGCAGCACTTTCTGAAACCGCCAAACGAGGTTGGGAAACTTTTCAAGAAGAAGGCTGTATTCGTTGCCACCAAGGTACCAACATTGGTGGAGGCATGGTGATGCGATTTGGTTACTTTGGGTTATCGAAAACAGGAGCCGAGCGAAGTGAAGACCAAGGTCGTTTTATGTTTACCGCTAAACCACAAGATAAGAATTTATTTCGTGTTGCGAGCTTAAGAAACGTGGCGATCACTGCACCCTATTTTCATGACGGGCAAACAGCCACACTCGAAGAAGCGATCAAAATAATGGGTGAAAGCCAACTCGGTAAAACGTTTGAAAAACAGACCATAAACGATATTAAAGTCTTCCTCGAATCCCTAACCGGTAACCGTCCTCAAATGTTAATGGAGTTTGAAAATGAATAAGATCAGACTCATATTTCTACTGTTTGTATCGCTTTTCATCGGCTTAATTAGCTTTATTATGCTGACCTACTCCGAGCATGAAAAGGTCACCGAATATGGAGTGCCTATTCGGCAGTTAGGCCATGAAGTATTAGAAATGCGTGATCATATCACCAATGCAGCGCTTGCGGGTATTTCCAACCCTTATCAAATGTCTGCAGATTTGGTTGCTTTAGAAAGAGAGTTGCAACTACTCAGAGAAAGTTATCAAAGCGAGAATATTCACTCTACGTTCTTTAAACACTTACCGACAGCGCAATTATTGGATCGCTTTTACGATGCTTCAATGTCGAACTTAGATACGCTAGACAACCTAGTAGGACTTAGTGTGGCTCGTCAGTTTATTTTGCAATCTTTGACTCTACAACTCACAGAGAGCAACTCAACTGATGCTGAGATAAACAACGCAAATATCGACATTCAAAGCGCGCTTCTTGCGAGTGTGTTGGTTGGGGGAATCGAAATTAACCATTCAGGTGTTAACTCCGAGCTGGCGAACCTTTATAAAACGTTTACCGAACTCAACCAACAACAAAGTCAGCTGTTATCTCAAGTACTTTCAGCACACAGCATGGAGTATATTGAACATATTGAGCATGAGTTTACCGATCTGCAAGACCAACTTAAAAGTATCATCGTTAAGCTTATTATCGTTTTGGCGTTGCTGACTTTAGCGTTCTCATTCACCATGTTTATTTTTCGAGTCTTCGAACTCAAAAGAAACAACCTCTCCTATCAAGAAGCCGCAGACAAAGCAGAAAAAGCCAGCGAAGCAAAATCTCTCTTTCTCGCTACCATGAGCCACGAGTTACGCACCCCAATGAATGGCGTATTAGGCATCGCTCAGATAATCAAGGAGGATTCACACAGCGAGAATACTCGTAAACACGCCCAAATCATCATTGACTCTGGTCAGCATCTCGTCACCATATTGAATGACATTCTTGATTTTTCTAAGGTGGAGCAAGGCAAGATGGAGTTGGAATACAGCCCGTTCTCTGTCACCGACGTCGTGACACACCTTGATAAAACATTGACACCTCTTGCAGAAGACAAAGGCCTCGCTTTTATCATTAAAGATAACATTCCTACCAATATTCAGTTGATTGGTGACTCTGCACGTACACGTCAGATCTTATTTAACTTAGCAGGCAATGCAGTCAAATTTACTGAGTCAGGAAAGGTCGAAGTAGAATTCTTGATAGCCCCTACTACTCCACCAAGCGTGAATATTTTAGTGACGGATACGGGTATTGGTATAGCAGAAGACAAGATCGACCATATATTTACCGCCTTTGAACAAGCTGAGCTTTCAACAACCCGTAAGTTTGGTGGCACAGGGTTAGGGCTTTCCATTGTTCAGCAGTTAGTCGAACTGATGGGCGGAACAATTAAGGTTTCCAGCCAGCTTGGTTTGGGCACTCAATTTAAGATCTCTTTGCCGTTAGAAATGCATGAGCTTGAAGAACAAGTCATCGACCAAACGCCAACCAAAACCAATGAGACTCTCGATGACTTCTCAGTATTGTTAGTCGAAGATAACAAGATCAACGCAATGGTGATTAGGAAGTTCTGTGAGTCGATAAACTTAACGGTTGAGAATGCCTACGACGGTTTACAGGCCTTAGATAAGTTGGCGTCAAACCAATATGACCTGATCATAATGGACAACCATATGCCCAACATGAGCGGTATTGAAGCGATTCAAAAAATCCGTGGCGAACTCAAGCTGACTACGGTTGTTTTTGCATGTACCGCCGATGTATTCAAAGAGGCCCACGATGAATTCATCGAATCAGGCGCAGACTTTGTACTCACCAAACCGTTACAGAAAAACAGCTTACAAAACGCCATCAACGAGTTTCACCAACAGTTTGAGGTCAACCGCCATCACTCCGTTAACACACACAATCTTCCAAACAAGGAAAAAAGTAACATCACGATGTTAACGCGTCATCCTAAGAACAAACTGCCACTCACAGAAGAAGAACTGTCGCGTAGCCAATTGTTAGCTAACGATGAGCTTAAATCAGACGAAAAGCTCAAATGCTTAACTTCTCTCGTTGATGAGCTAGAAAACGAAATCGATGAGTTGATAGAGCTATTTTCGGATGCCAAGCAAGATGATCTATCCAGAACATTAAAGGCGGTTAAAGCGATTGCATCAAGGTATGAAATGAGTGAAGTATTCGAGCTCGCAACCGAAGCTGAGAAGGTAACGGAGAAGCACATCATGCCCGAGGCTGAATTACTTCAGCAACTCATCAATCGCTTGATAGTCAACAGCCATCAAGCAACACGATTAATACACAAACTCCATCAGCAACGAAAAACGGGGTAAAAGAAGGTGTCATATGATAGGGAATGTAAATTTACCTAGCACTGGCCCACATTTATTCTTAGCACTCGGTGCCACAATCATTTTTGTGGTCGACTGTCATGTTCCTTTGGGCATTGCCATGGCCGAGCCCTACATAACGATAGTCTTGCTCGCAGCCACAACGAAAGATCCACTATCAGCCGTGATGTGGGCTATTGGCTGCACCTTACTTACCTTATTGGGTTACTACTTATCTGGTAGCGGCAGCGAAACCTGGTTTGTCGCCTTCAACCGAATCATTACCATCTATGCCATTTGGGTGGCGGCAATTATTCCTATTTATATCTCTTTACCTTCTCCTCAAGCCTCACTGGACGTCGATGATGACGTGACAGAGGAAAGTTCAAGATCACGCCCTCACTCGCACAGAAACCATACAATCGACACGTTCAAAAACTAGGCTTTGGTTAAGTTTCGGTGAATTTTTCCAAATCGAGACAAGGTAGCTTGAAATACTGCTTTATGCATGCGAGTGTAGAACAACTCACCTAAATAACTGTATGACTATGAAAACATTACAATCCATTGCGCTGCTTTCGACAATTATCGCAGCGCCACAAGTGTTAGCTGACGTAACAATTGAAGTTCCTTCTAGCGCAGATGCTTTAGTCGAAGTCTTAGCTGTAAATGAAGCTAAACCCGATCTTGACGGTGGTTTCTTCTCTTCGAGCAAAACGATCACCGTTCCAGATGGCGTAAACCAAATCGTTTTCAAATATCAACTGGCTTTCAGCCAAGGTAACGACCGAGAGTTTGTCGATAGCGATACCATTATTGCTACTTTTGATGCGACAGACACAGCATTGACGTTTGACATGCCTAAGTTCCGTAACACCAACGAAGCGAAAAAAGGCCTTCAAAACTTAGATTGGAAACTGGTTGATAAAAACCAAAATGCAATCAGTGTTAAGCAAGACAAACTTATCAAAGATGGCATGCAGATTGGTCGTAAGTACCCACAAGAAGCGAAGGAGTACAACCAGAAAGGCGGCATCGCTGCACTTACAGTAGGTGCTAGCGCGGGCGTAGCAGCTGCTGTCGCACAACCGGTAACGCTTCCAACAAAGATTGACGGAAATGCAGCAAATACAGCTGAAGAGATGCTCTATTTCTGGTACGAAAAAGCGGATGCTGAAACCAAGCAGAAATTCAAAGACTACGTGAACAAGTAGCTCAATGAGCTTAATTTAAAAATGAAAGAAGCTGGCAAACTGCCAGCTTCTTTTTTGTCTTCATCTAGATGATTTAGGCTTATAGAGATTAAGCAGACTCAGTCGATAACACTTTACCATCCACTTTAGTTGGCCATCCTAGCGCTTTATACTCAGCTGCTAGTAAATGGGCACAGCCGCTAGAAATTCTGGTCAGAACCAGCTTTAGCTAAGTAACCTTGAACAAGCTCTCGATATTGCTGCTTCAATGGCGCTTCAATAAAGCTCGCGTCTATCGCATTCAAACTAAACTGCGCTAACTCCTGATGCGTCATCTCATGAGCTTGGCTCACCGCATTAAAGTTATCCGACATGTAACCACCAAAATAAGCAGGGTCATCCGAGTTAATCGTTACAGTCACACCCTTTCTGAGCAGTTCGACAATGTTGTGGTCTTCCATCACATCGAATACACGCAATTTAATATTCGACAGTGGGCACACCGTCAGTGGCATTTTGGTTTCAATCAGCTCTTCGATTAGAGCTTCGTCTGTCATGCACTGGACACCATGATCCACTCGACTCACGCTGAGCATTTCAATCGCATCGACAATGTTTTGAGCCGGCCCTTCTTCTCCTGCATGCGCCACAGTCAAGAAGCCCGCTTGTTTTGCTTGTTGGAATACACGCTTGAACTTCTCTGGTGGGTGTCCTAATTCAGAAGAGTCCAGTCCAACCCCGACGATCTTATCTTGATGCTTCAATACCTCTGCGAACGTTTGAATGGCGCTCTCTTCAGATAAATGGCGCAGAAAACATGCGATGATTTGAGAGGTAATGCCCAACTCTTTATGACCCTGTTCAAGCGCACGATGAATGCCGTTAATAGCGGTGTCGAATGCAATGCCACGATCGGTATGTGTCTGAGGATCAAAGAAAATCTCAGTATGGATAACATTGTCGGCTTTACAGCGTTCTAGATAAGCCCATGTTAAGTCGTAGAAATCCTGTTCTGTGCGCAGTGCATCAGCACCTTGATAATAGATATCCAGAAATGACTGTAAATCATCAAATTCGTATGCGCGTCTTAGTTGCTCTGGGGATGAATAAGGCAGCTCAATGCCATTGCGTTGAGCAAGCTGGAAAAGTAACTCAGGTTCGAGCGAACCTTCAATGTGTAAATGCAACTCTACTTTTGGGAGCCCTTGAATAAATGCGTTCATATTTCACCTACTATGGATTTTAGGTGTGCACTTACTCTGAATAATAGACAGGAGGTTTTCTTGAACGCCATTACAAAGAGTAAGAACACAATTGTGATCTAAACCCTTCGTAATCAGCACTTTGCGGGTGCTGGTAGAGACCCCCAAACCATATCATTGGGGTTATACGAAGCAAACGGTTGCTACTATACAGAGTTTAATGGGAATTTCACTAATCAATTGCTCATTAACCGATTTCTAAAGCAGGAACCTGTTTGGTTCGATCTCAACGGTAATCTGGTCGTATTCTCGACATCAGCAACATATCGATGTACTTACCCGCTTTGAACGTACTGAGTCTTTTTGTGCCTTCTAACTGAAAGCCTACACGTTCATACAAAGCAATAGCGGCGTGGTTATCGGCATGAACCTCTAACTCAAGACGCACGAGATTAAGCCAGTTATCCGCCTGATTGATCGCTTCTTGCATTAACGCCTTACCGACCCCTTTACCATGCATATCCGGGTGAATAGCAATACCAAGACCAGCGCAGTGCCTGTCTCTTACCTTGGTGGTCATGAATAAAGTAATGTGACCCACTACTTTGCCGGAGACTTCCGCAACCAGAGTGAAATGGTCTGAATGACCAAACAGTCGCTCCACTTGTTCAGAACTAAGATAAGGCTTTTGTGAGGTGTTTTCTGAAACTGAAGGGCGGCGATAAATATCGAAAATATCTTGGCTATCCGTTGCTTCTAAATGTCTAATTTGTATTTCCAAAGCGCTTCCTTATCCTATTATTTCTATCCATAAGCTAATTTTCATATTACGGATAGCAACGGGAACCTACAACCTTTAAAGGTGTAAGTGCCCGAAATAATTAAACAAATAGTAAGACTGAACTTAAACTTCTGCTTTGATGAGTATTTTTAAAATAGTGTGAATATCAGAATTTATAATCCACACCCACACTCGCTAATACTTGCTCGGAGTTATAGAAATCGATATTAGAATCTATGCTTCTTAAACCCAGTAAAGTAATGAACGCCCAATCTTTATAGCCCATCAAACCACCAAACTCATAAGCTAAGAATGCACCGAATTCATTCTCTTCACGTACTTGCCCGTAAATCGGATTCGACTCATCATATTCACGATCACTTGCATCTAGGGTGACAACAAAACCATGACGACCGATTCTCTTCGCGTAGTTTAATTCAATACCATAACTATCGAAGCTGAGTGCTCCTCCTTCTGCGTCTGAGTGGAAATACACCATTGAAGGAACAAATAGACCTGCGTGGTTTGGTAAGATAAAGCGGTATCCTGCTTTGGCGTACACATAGGTTCTTTCCCTATCCAGCAGCACAGCATCTTCCGGAGATAAGCCTTGGCTACCAGATAGCTCTTCATCAACATCAGATTGCCCAAATGCGAGATCCGTTCGAAAACCAGTTCCACCGATATTAGTGAGCTGCAGTCGTCCTACATTACCTTTGACATCCGTTTCATTTCGATTAACGCCAACAGCATACGGATCCGTCCAAGCCTTGCCCGAGATAAGCGTAGGAAGAACAGAAAAATCCAATATGGTGCCACCAGAAAGTTGATATCGATAACCGATCTCAAACGCAATGGTACCTGTTGCAATATCCTCTCGTGTCGTACCCGCATACACTTGGTGAGTCAGCGATTCGCCAAAAGTATATTGAACAGTACCCAAAAAGCCGAGTAGCCCTTGGTTTTCACTCTCCCCTTCCTGGGTGTTGGTGGCTTGATTCGAATCTTGTTCAGTACTCAAATTACTACTGTCAGAGTAGAAACCGGCCAATACACTGAAGTTACCGCTGAAGCCTTCACTTGGAGCAAGGCCACTGTATGCAGGCATTGAAGCCAATGCAGAAAAGACTACTGGTAAAACAAACCTCATATTCACATCCATCATTTGAATAATCACCAAATAACTATAAGCATCAAAATGGAATTATAACAAGCATTTAACAATATAAATTTATTCGCTTGGCGCTGTCGATATCGCTAACCATTCACTCAAAGACACAACAAATTGATCTATCACGATTGGGCTTTCGTAATACCTCTCGAAAATAACGGACAAAACTCAAAGGAAGACAATATGTTTAATAAATTAATCAAAACCATGTCAGTGCTAGTTGCGACGCTTCTTTTTACGGCTTTTGCTCACGCTGATCACCACGGAATGAAGAAAGACATCGTTGACGTGGCGGCTGAAAACGGCTCTTTCAACACCTTGGTAGCAGCGGTAAAAGCGGCAGGCTTAGTTGAAACATTGAAAGGTGACGGTCCCTTCACTGTGTTTGCGCCAACGGATGAAGCGTTCGCTGCGCTACCAGAAGGAACGGTTGATATGCTGTTGAAGCCAGAAAACAAAGACAAGCTGATCGCAGTACTGACCTATCATGTGGTGCCAGGGAAAATAATGGCGTCTGAAGTGATGAAACTTGATAGTGCCGTAACAGTGCAAAGCGAAGCGGTAATGGTAGGAATTGATCACGGCAACGTGATGATCAACAAAGCGCAGGTCGTGATGGCAGATGTTGAAGCAAGCAATGGTGTTATCCATGTGATTGATGCTGTATTA
Organism: Vibrio sp. 10N.261.51.A4; assembly: GCF_041471945.1. Classification (NCBI taxonomy): domain Bacteria; kingdom Pseudomonadati; phylum Pseudomonadota; class Gammaproteobacteria; order Vibrionales; family Vibrionaceae; genus Vibrio; species Vibrio sp. 10N.261.51.A4. The sequence continues at coordinate 26,086 of NZ_JBFRPJ010000034.1, read as the reverse complement.
CTGCCTAAATAATAAAGATGAACACAAATCAAAGGTTCTTAGAGGGTGTGACAGGTTCACACCCTTTTGACGTTTAAATACCAAGTTAAGATCGGTATCAAACTAGCCAAGCCTGCCTTGATATAAGCAAGAACCCGGATTACATAAACAAGCGCCCGAATATCAGAAAGGCCGCCATCGATACCACCTTCGTGAAGACCACTACCCAGATGCAGTCACCAATACTAGAGTGCGTCGCTTTCCCGAGTAAGAACACAAACAGAATCAACCCTAACACCCAGCCCACTGTCGGAATCAATGACACCAGAGCAACAATTACAGCAATAGTAAGAAGGGATTTAAAATCTGCGACCACGAATGACATTTTAGAGGCGATATACATACAACATGCGGTGATTAATGCGTCCATCACAAACGCTAAAGCTTCAATACCCACTTTTCTTCCTTCACTGAAATTAGTTGAAGTGGATATTATCTCTAAAGTGATGATTTTTCTTGAAGAAGAGAACCAAAAACAGGTGAAAACTGTATCAAAAATGAGATTACCGTTCGCCTGAAGGCATAGGTTTATTTGCTCGAGTCTTCTAAGCCTTTGACCAGTGCTTCAGACCGAGTCTGATTTGCTTTTTGATAGGCATCAAAGCCATCTTCGCGTTTACCTCCGAACAAACAAAGAAACGAGTTAATGACGAATGAAAAAAATGAGATGACGACAACAAAGAGAGGAAATAACCCCGACACCCCAGCATCTAAGGCAAGAACGCCAACAGCGAAGGACAACATCGACACCAATGTATATAGTTTAGATCTACTCACATGACTCATGAACAACACTCCTTGTATTCATTCAATGTTTAGATTAGACAAATTATCTTGCACACAATTTGAACTCATCGACAATATCAATAGATCAGGAAAAGTTATCCTTAAAAAGGTTCATTAATATTTCAAACTCGGTTTCTGTATCCCTACGAACACTAGCCCGCCTATTCAACTGACTTTTCTATCTTCAACTACCTTTTCCATCACGTAATTGGTCAGCTTTACACCACGCATTTCGACTTCCTGTTCATTCACCACCTTAAAACCAAGATGCTCATAGAAAGGCCTTGCGGTAATACTTACTTCAGAGAAATATCTCGATATACCACGAACTCGACCCACAGTGAAAACATGTTCCATCAACGCTTTCCCTACCCCCTTCCCTTGATATTCGTGGTGACAGAAAAAGTGATCAATCAAGCCACTTGGTTGCAGGTCAGTATAGCCAACTACGCAACCATCGAGTTCAGCCACAAAGGGTTGTAACCCATTCATACGCTTTTGCCATAACGCAAAGTCAAAGCTACTGGGTGCCCAAGCTTCGACTTGCTGTTGAGAATAATCTCGAACATTCACGTTACGTACCGTATGAAAGAAGATCTCCCACAGTGCTTTGTCATCATTCGCTTGATAGTTTCGAATTCTAATCACAACATACTCCTTTTTGTCTTAAGTCCTTTCTGAGGTGAAAATAAACAGCTGAATCAGCAAGCTTTATAACCTAACAGCCTCAGCTTTAGAGCAAGATATCAACGATAAAACACAGCGAGCCAGATCGTCACCGCATCTTTATCCGTCCTCAGCACCTTGTGTTTTTCACCTGCGGAAATATTGAGATAATCCCCTTTAGACAAGGTAACAATGCGACCATCTTCAAACTCAATCACCCCTTGCCCATCGATCACCATCACCCACTCATGCTCATCTTGATCGTACCAACCCTCTTCAGGAGAACTGTGACCATATGAGAGTATTCTTTCGATTCGAATGTTGTCGTTGGCAATCAGGTCATTGAATATTTCATTGGGTATTGATGAAGGAACATCATTGTAAATGTTTGGCATCAAGCTCTCCTAGCTAGCATTGAATTGATTAACAACTTGGGCCTTAGCTGTACTGTAAACCTAAGCAGCGGCACTCTTTTTGAAGTAAAAACGGTAATAGCCCACCAAGTTTCTGCAGATAAACAGCGCCTCCATAACAACCGCTGTTGGCGAACCAACTAAATAATTGTGAACCAACCAAAAGCTGGTTCCGATGATCATCAATTCTCTTAATCGACGGTCATCTTTATTGAAGGCTGCAAAGGTTTGAAATACGGAGGCAAAGCAACTCAATATGCTGGTTAGCCCCGAGTAAGTCACTGCGGTTGCGACCACCGACATCGAACAAAACAAATATTTAAACTTAGACGAGGTAGAAAATGCGCTCGTCAAATAGCGAATCGTGGCAATCGTCATTAAGCTCGCCGCTGTCCATTGTTCAAGTAGGATAAAGTGACTCGAAATAAGAACGCCAGCAAAGAACAGACAAGTGACGATTTTCTTCCTTTCCTTGAATTGGAATGACAGAAGATCAAAACAAATGGCTATCGCGACTAATACTTGGGAAAGATAAAAGGCAGACACGGTGATTCCTTCAATAATAACATTCCGCCCTAGCCGCTTCTTTCACGGTGAATAATCGAATAAAACATACTAGGCGGTTACAACAAAACAGAGCAAACAGCGCTCTAAAGCTTCTATAAAAATCTAAAGCTTCAACACACCACTAATCACAGTGGTCGCAGAGCCGATTAACTTTATTCGCCCATTGGCTAAGAGCTCTGTCGACATATAACCACCACGACGAGACGCCTGATAAGCACTGAAACTGCTTTTGTTGAGCTTTTCTGCCCAGTGTTGCGTCAATGCGCAATGTGCCGAGCCAGTCACAGGATCTTCATTAACCCCAACCCAAGGTGCAAAGTAGCGAGAAACAAAATCAAGTTCCGTATTTGCTGCCAATGCTGTCACCACTACACCTCGCCCTTGAATACCTTTTAACGCATCAAAGTTTGGTGAAAGCTCCAATAACACTTGTTCGTTGGAAACTTCGATTAACTGCTTAGAGTCAAATTCTCTGAATGAAACTACTTGATGCGGATCTAAACCTAGATGTTCAAGTAGCGTGAGGTTGGGTTCAGAATCTAATGACAGTTCGGAGCTAGGAAAATCAAGCTCGATAGACGATTCACAAACGGCGGCAGATAATTCCCCAGATAAGGTGTTAAACACGACCTTATCACCTGTCTCAAGCAGTCCTTGTTCTTTCATCACATGAACCGTTGCCAGTGTGCCATGTCCACACAGCTTCACTTCGACTTCGGGAGTGAACCATTTAAGCGTCATAGTGTTAAGCGCGAGAAAAGCCGTTTCAGATACCGCCACCTCTTCAGCGATTGAAAACATTAACGACTCATCCAACGGCTCTTTTGAGATACAGACCCCGGCAGGGTTCCCTTTAAACGCTTGAGTTGTAAACGAATCTACTTGATATATCTCTAAATCCACAATGGCTCCTAAATGCACAACATTTCCCAAACCGGCAATCATGGCTCGTTGGGACATAACCTAGATATTGCTGCCCACAATAAGCACAATCACCTTGTGCTACAAGTCTTTAGCAACAACTTTATCGATACTTATTGAGAAACGAAACAAATGATAAACAAAACGTTATAGAAGTGTTTTTAGGGATAAAAGAACATTGAACATAAGAGTAAGTCGCGATGGCAAAACAAAGGAATAACGACGATTAATACGAGCGAAAACCCGAAAAAGGTAATCACCGCATCATTATTTAATGCTTAATATTTGCATAATAACTTGTAAGAATGGATATTATGATGAATATTAATTTAAATAATCCATTCACGGACAATAAACTGGAATACGTACTTGTGTTGAATACGATACGACGGAGTCATCCTTGCCTCACACGATAAAGGTTCGGTATCAAGTAGGAGTAGCAAGTTGCTATTTGCATGAAATGCATGAAGTTGAAGTTAAATTAAGTGCCTAAATTTGAATCATGTTGCAAATTTTGGGCTACGATTTAGTTATCACGTACGAAAGGGAATCCGTCAGTGAAAGCGTTTTGCGTATCAATACTTGCGTCAACATCCTTTTTGGCTAGCCCTGTATTTGGCCAACAGCATGATATTTATCTCTACAATTGGGATGAATTTTTATCTGACAGCGTCGTTACCCAGTTGAGTGATACCTACGGCATCTCACTAAAGCAGCAATATTTTTCTGACGAGTCCATTCGTGATGAAGTGCTATTGAGTGAACGACGAGGTGCGTTTGAATTGGTTGTCATTGAAAGTATGAAACTGAAAGCGCTGGCTAAACAGAACTTATTCCACAACCTGAGCGACTTGCAGCAATCCCTTTCAAGCAACTTTGACTCAAGATGGGTGGATGGGTGTGGCGAATATGGAATCCCCTACGCTTGGGGGACATCCGGCATCTTATACCGAAGCGGAAAAGTTGAGACTCCCAAGTCTTGGGGCGCTCTTCTAGACCCTGAAACCAAAACCAGCGGCCGAATCAGCATGTATTATGAGCCTACGGATTTGGTGAGTGCTGCGCTTCTGATGAATCAATTTGAGCCGTTTACCAACAACGAACAAGAACTTCGAGTCGCTTACAAAACGCTACAAGCACAGAAGCCTCACCTTGAAAGTAATGAATACGTTGTCGATTATATTCGTCATCCCGAACACTTAGCCAACATCGACCTCGCCTACGGATACTCAGGTGACAGCTATGTGCTTAATGATGCCGAACCTGAGGCATCTTGGGCCTACACAGTACCTCTAGAAGGAACAACCTTATGGTTAGAGTGTATGGCTGCAATTAACAACGGAGAGCGATCTCCACAGGCAACCACGATTCTCTCCTTCTTATCGCAACCCGAAATCGCCGCTCAAAACGCAATGGATTCATGGTTTGCAACGCCAAGTTCAAAAGCAAAAGCACTCACTTCTCAGGAGTATCAAAACGATCCCGAGCTTTTCCCGAATAAAGAAGTATTAGATCGCAGCTACCTTTATCAGCCGTTAGAACCGAGTAGCATTCAAATTCGCAATCGTATTGTCGACAGTTTGAGATAACTCATGCCAGTATTGAAGAAGCTCTATTTTGTACTTTTACCAACGCTGACATTTGTGCTCCTGATAGCAGGAATCGTGATGTACAACTTCGCATCAAATCATGCTAAGCACATGTATTTGGACAAGGTGCAATCTGATGTGAACACCGCTTTAGTCGCGGCGGAATACGAGCAGCTCGGCTTGTCCTTACTAGTTAAAGATATCGGTTCTTCGTTGCAGTTCCTCCGCTACATTCAAAATCCTGGCGACTACACGACTCTATCGCTATTGGAAAAACGAGTACTCCGAGTCTTAAGCCAGAATCACGTCAATCAATTTGGGCAACGCAATGTTTATATCGTGGACCCTAAGTTCAAATTAACGCTTTCGACTCTCAGAGCCGATCCTTTCGAGGGGCTAAAGATCCCTGACAAGATTTACGAAAGAGTCTTCGATATATACACCTCGTTAATAAGCAAAAATGAACTCTCCTACGAAGGCTTCTCTTATATCTCGATCAGTGGAGAGCTCAGATACTCGTATGTTGCAGCAATTGACCCTTACCTCCTTCCTCAAGACAAACGTGCAAGTAACAGTTTAAATCGCTACATCTTGATTGCTGACGGGCCTCTGATGCAACTCTCTAGCCTGCTAATCAAATACAATGACGATGACAATATTCAGTTCTTAATCGAGCCATCCTCAGACGCTGCCAACATTGAAAATACCCAATTCGTTATCAAATCAATTGAGCAAACCCAAGATAATATCAATGTGCAGATGACCAGCCGACATCTCATCGCGCAAGTAAATATTCGAGAACAAAAGTTCAACCATGAGAAAGCCATCATCGCTAAACAAACCTTGTTAGGTGGCTTTGGTACTCTCTTTACGATCATGTTGATCGTACATTTAGTGGTACGTTACCAACTCGTGCGACCGCTTAAAGACTTACTTCAAGAGATATCGATCGGCGGGCTCAAACTTAGATACTTCAAACGCTCATCAGGGCAAAGTGAAATTGATGGTTTAAAGAACGCGTACATAGACTCATTAACAGAGTTGAAGTTCGAAGCCGAATTCGACCAACTCACCAAGCTAGCTAACCGACGCTCTTTCATCAGACACCTTGATGTACGACTAAAAAGCTCGATGAGCCCACACTGCTATGTGGTTTGTTGGGACATCATCGATTTTCGTAAAATTAACGATCTCTACGGGGCAAAAGTTGGTGATAATGTACTGATAAGCTTAGCTAAAGCACTGAAAGAGACACTACAAAACCAACAAGCCTCTTTGGGCTTTAGTTGCAGTGATTACTCTTTAGCCAGACTGGGAGGGAATCAGTTTATCGCGATCTTGGAGATGGGTAAGAACCAAGTGATAAACGAAGAAATTGAGAACATCAACAATACGCTGACCGGCACCACCTTCCTTGACTACTATGGGTTTCGATTATCACTCGCAACAGGTGTTTTACCGCTCGACACGCCAAAGTTCGATGAGATTTGGCACCGATGCATCGATGAAATGTTAGCTAATGCGAAGTCTCATAGTGATGGCGAAAGTCGTATTGTTTATGGCGAAGAGTTGTTACATACCTTGGAACGCCATGACGTTGTAGAGAAAAGACTCTTAGAGTGCTGCGAAAGTGACAACTTTGAACTTCGCTTTATGCCTATTTTTAACGCCAAGACACTTCAGATAGATGGCGCGGAGTGCCTGATTCGTTGCCCAGCCTTATTCGATATCGATGCGGGACCAGAAGAATTTATCCCAGTTGCAGAAAAGAGTAACCTTATTGCCAGGCTCGACATGTGGGTCATTGGCACCGCGATCAAAAGCTATAAAGAGCTTTCAGAACTTCATAAATACAAGGGCACTCTGTCAATTAATATCTCGGCGATGGAGCTCTACAACCGTAATTTTGCCGACAACATCCGTAAAGTACTCGAACGTTATCAAGTGCCACCTGGCAACATTATTATAGAGATTACCGAGACCAGTTACGTGAAAAGTACCAAGCTTACGGTGCAGACTATCGAGAGCCTCAGAAGCTTAGGTTTAAAGGTCTCCCTTGACGATTTTGGTACGGGCTACACAGCGTTTAACCAACTTCTCCACTACCCTGTGGATGAGCTCAAAATTGATAAGAGCTTTATCGATAACATGGTAGACGACAAGGCCGACCGCAAGATGGTCGAATCTATGGTTAACTTAGGCCACTCTTGTGACACGCTAGTCGTCGGAGAAGGTGTTGAGTCGATAGAACAGTATCATTACCTCAGAAAAGCCAACTGTAACCTAATACAAGGCTACTTCTTCAGTCAGCCACTCACTTATCTGGAATTCATCGAGTTTGTTCGAAACCATAACCCGCAAGCAATTTTAAACCCGCAGTCTGTTAGCAGTTCGAGATCTAACGAGCGAATCGTTGCACTCACTCAAAAGCAGTAACCTTAAACCTAAACCTCAAAGCCTCTCTTCCTATTCAAGCGCGGAAAGCCACTATAGCTATAACTAGTAGTAGAACTATCTTCATCAGAGCAGGAGCTCTCTATTGGCTGCACATTGAATGAGGAGGCAAATAAAGAATGGCAAAAGCCATGATAGTGAAGCGGGAGAATGGTGAGCGTACAGTCAACAAAACCTAATGATCTAACTTATCGCTAATGCGGGGACTAGCTCTGCATTGTTGTTAATAGCTCCATCATATCTTTAGAGCTGATATTCTTCTTATGCCTTACCACAGCATCAATCATCAACTCTAAATTGCCCGCCGAGATATAGTCCTTGAGCACGTCATTGAACTTTTCCTGTATCTCATCACTTGTGTACAAGTGCTCAGGAATGAAGAATAGAAACTGACTGCCACTACTACGAAACGAGATAGTACTTTCCGGTACCTTTGCCGTCAGGGACTTAGCAGCTGAACTCACCACCAAGTCTCCATATTCAAGTCCATACTTTTGGTTTATCTCACTAAGGTTTCTGATTCTTACAAAGTAAAGGTCGAAATTACCGTTTGTTGGGTAGCTGTTCTTAACAAACTGCATGAGCGAGACTCGATTGCGAAAGCCAGTAATGAAGTCGGTAGAATGAAGTTTTCGTTTGATTGCAAAGTCGACGTAAAAAATCGCTCCTGTCACAAGCAGTAGCAACACCAGAAATACGCTGCTTATCTGATGCATCATCACCAACTTGTCGACCATTGTGGTGTTTTCTTCAATAACAGGACTTTGTAATCGAAATTTTTCGTTAATGAACTCGACCAAGGTGGTGTAGCAAATATCGACTTTCTTCTGTAGGGATTCTTTAGGTAATTGCCCTGTACTGACCAACTTGATTGACGATTCTAGCGACTTAAATTTTTCAAACTCTGCGGTAAAGTACGGCTTAAAGTTTGCTGAGCGAATAAAATTGGACGATTCAGTGCTGTTGATCAGAATATCAAAGCGACTCCAAGTAATGTCATATGCCAACCACAATTCATCATAATCGATCGTCTTTGCGTGGCTAACCATCAAGAAGTTTGCATACTCTTTGACGAGTTGAAAAACAAACCATGTGGCCTCATTTTGGCGGTTAGAAAAGCTCTTGTTGATGTCATTAATTCGAGTGACACTGTAGATATTGACGGATAGAACAACCACGGCCAAAGACAAAACAACGACTTTGATTGCGGCCATAGACAACAGCTTCTTCATAATTAGCCTCTACAGGTGAATATCACGAATCTGCCAAATCATCTTGGCATGGAAATCAGGGGTATTGGTTTCAGGGTTCGCAGAGATTGGGTAAATCAACCAAAACGGGCCTTTCTCTCTCACAGACATAAACTCCCCATTCTTTTTAATCGCAATGATGGGTTCATAGGTATCAAAATCTTCTTTGGGCACCGCAATTTTATAGTCATTCAATGCTACGAAAGTGACTTGCGGTGATATGGGTATATCCATATTTTCAAGCACTGTTTGCAACGTCACACCGCTATAAACGGTCAGACCCTCAACCCATGGCAAGGTGGTGGTAATTTCTGTCTGAGGAAGTGTTAGGAGTTGTTCTCTACTTAATGCATGCTTTTTTCCGGAGTGGTCGAACACAGTTAACTCTGAGGCTGCAAAAATCGAAAACGAGCAAAGCCAAAGCATCAACAAGAATACAGTTCTCATTCTAAACTCCATTTAAAAAGGTCACTAAATTGAGTCTAGTATAAATTGACCATTTAACTTGTACTGATACCACTTAGATTGAACGCTATCGCTTTATCCCTAATGCTCCTACACCTCGCTGTTTTTCAATAACTTCGCCGTTTCTCTGTCTCTTCCATCACCGCTCTCGTTCAGCACTCCCTACCCGCTTGACGTATTCCTTCTCAACCGTCTAGTAACAAAAACTCGTATTTTACTCTGCGTAAGTAAACCAATAAGCCCTATGAATACGTATGAAACAACAAAATTAACAATAAATATGAGCAAGTCAGTAGCGAGAATGCTGGTTGATGCATAACCTTTAATCGAACGTAAGCACCTTTAAGAGACCTAATAACGAGTTCCAGTCGTTTCTGCTTCAACAGTTGATCTCGTGCGTTGATCTTAAAAAGCTTACTCATTTCATAATCAAGGGAATCGAGAATGAGTTTGAATATAAAAAAATTTAACCCCATGGCGACACTTTCCACCCTCGTAATGACGCTGGTCATGTTTCCTGTTTCTGCCGAAGTTAACCAAGAACAATTCGAGTTAGGTAAACAAAAAGCCAAAGTGTGCATGACTTGTCATGGCGCTGATGGCATCTCAACACAAGACCCCTACCCGAACCTTCGCGGTCAAAAAGTGGGTTATCTCATCTCTTCATTGAAAGATTACCAGACTCGAGAAAGAACCAGTGGCTTAGCGATCCTGATGCAACAACAAGCCGACACCCTCTCAGACCAAGACATTCGTGACATTTCCTATTTCTATTCAGTGCTCGGCAACGAAGCAAGCTCGCTCAGCGATTCAAATTAAGTCAGCGATTCAAAATATCTAGGCAAGGAGCCTTGTTATGGAACAAGTGACAACGCAATACAGCATTAAGGTCGTGAAGTACTTCATCATCGCCTCCTTAGTGTGGGCGATTGTAGGTATGATCATCGGCGTGATTCTCGCCGCGCAATTATATTGGCCAGTCTTAAACTTTGATTCTCAATATTTCCAATTTGGTCGACTGCGTCCGCTACATACCTCTGGAGTAATTTACGGCTTCGTCGTGAATATCTTGATGGGGACGTCTTTGTACATTGCCCAGCGAACAGGCCATTGTGACTTGTTCAACAAAAGCCTTTCATGGATGGTATTTTGGGGCTGGCAATTCATCCTGTTACTTGCGGTCATTTCCTTACCCGCAGGCCACACTACCTCAAAAGAGTATGCGGAGCTTGAATGGCCAATCGACTTGATGATTGTGTTGGTTTGGGTGCTGTACGCGGTGTTGTTCTTTGGCACCCTTGCTAAACGAAAGGTCAGCCATATCTTTGTGGCTAACTGGTTCTTTGCTGCATTCATTATCGTCGTTGCAATGATTTTCATCGTGAACAACCTCGCGATGCCTGTGTTGGCGATGAAGTCCTACTCTGTGTTTGCAGGCGCTCAAGATGCGATTGTTCAATGGTGGTGGGGACATAATGCCGTCGGTTTCTTGCTGACCGCTGGTGTGATTGGTATGAACTACTATTTCATACCCAAAGCGGCGGATCGACCTATCTACTCGTACCGTTTGTCTGTGATCCATTTCTGGGGCTTGGTCGGCTTTTACACGTGGGCCGGAACGCACCATTTGGTTTATTCTTCTGTTCCCATCTGGATTCAGAACATCGGCATCGTTATGTCTTTGATCCTGTGGCTCCCTTCTTGGGCAGGCGCGTTCAATAGCGCAATGACCCTCCTACAAAATAAAGAAAAGCTGAAGTCCGACTACATTCTTTTATTCTTTTTCTCAGCGATTCTTTACTACTGCTTGGCAACATTCGAAGGTCCGCTACTCGCTATTCGCTGGTTCAACATGGTGGCACACAACACCGAATGGATCATCGGGCACGTACATTCCGCGGCTCTCGGATGGGTTGGGATGTCAGGGATAGCGGTTTTTTACTACTTCATTCCACGCTTATGGGGCCAAACCGATCTATGGTCACGACGACTGATTAAATGGCACTTTTGGCTCGCTCATGCTGGCGTCGCCATCTATGCGATAGCACTTTGGATCGCAGGCATCGGTGAAGGCTATATGTGGCTCGCTCAAAATGAAAATGGCGAACTGATTTACAGCTTTGTAGAGGCTATGGATTTTAAAGCACCTTGGTTATTCATGCGTTTCTTTGGTGGCGCGCTGTTTGTACTTGGATTGTTCTTAATGGCTTTCAACTTGTACAAAACGGTTCGTATGCCCGTAACTCATGATGCTAAACACACTGTTAATGAAGGAGCTTAAATGATGAGTAAAGACTTTACACATTCAATCGTCATTTTAATTTTGACCACTGTTGTCGTGGCCTCCTTCTCTTTATTGGTCTGGGTAGTGCCAAGCATTGTCCGTGGCGATGATATTGCCAAAGGCAGCTTAGCGATGCCTCTCACACCGATTGAGTTAGCAGGCCGAGACATATACATCAGTGAAGGCTGCCATGTTTGTCACACACAAATGGTTCGCCCTCTAGAGCCAGAAGTGAAGCGTAATGGTCGCCCGAACCAAGAAGCAGACGATATCTATGAGTTTCCTAACTTGTGGGGCTCTAAACGTACTGGTCCTGACCTCACTAACTTAGGTAGAAAGTATTCTGACCAATGGCATGCTATTCACTTAATTGACCCTCGAAAAGTCGTACCGACCTCGATCATGCCCTCTTACCCGTGGCTATTTGAGCAGACTCTGACTGGCGATGATATTAGCGCCAAAATGGAAGTGTTACGTACCTTAGGTGTGCCTTATACCGATCAAGAAATTGGTGATGCCCGTTTGCAAGTAAGAGGCAAAACCAAAGGTGAAGCTCTGATTCGCTATTTACAAAGCCTGGGTAAAGATACGTCACAGGAGGTATCACAATGAGCACATTCTGGAATCTATGGGCGGTACTCTTAACCTTAATATTCTTTGTTCTGATGGTGTCTGTTGTCGTTAAATACTGGCGTAGCAATCACAAGGCCGATCACGACCACACCATTGGCACCTTTGATGGTATTGAAGAGAAAGATGCGCCTCCACCTAAGCTGTTATTTATCAGTTATGCAGTGGCATTTCTTTTGTCTGCGGGTTATTTGGTGCTCTACCCCGGGCTTGGAGAATGGGAAGGCTTAGTCGATTGGGAACAAAGCGACGATAAGCTCAGTTCACCATCCACCACTCTCAATGAGCAATTTGCACAAACCAGCGAAACCACGTTAGAGGGATTAGCTGCTGTCCCAGAGATCGTGAACAGCGGTAGGATTCTATTCCAAACTCACTGTGCCGCTTGTCACCGCGATAATGCACAAGGTCAGAAACACTTCCCTAATCTTATCGACCAAGAATGGTTATACGGCGGCAGTGATGAAGCTGTGATCCATTCGATTGCCAAAGGGCGAAATGGAGCGATGCCGGGTTGGAGTGAAATCATGCGCCCAGACGAGGTGGCAAAAGTCTCCTACTATCTAGCCTCCCTCAACCAACGTCATACCGATGTGCCGGAGATTAAAGTCGAGCTCGGTAAAACCTTGTTCGTCCAATACTGTTCGTCTTGTCATGCCGATGGTGCTGTCGCTAACCCAGCGATTGGCGTACCTGATCTTTCCGATGATATCTGGCTTCACGGAGGGAGTATTGAAGAGATTCAGCACACCATCAATTACGGTTTGAACAACCTAATGCCTGCGTTTGATGAGCAGCTCAGTGAGAACGAGATACTCGCGCTTGGGGCTTATATCCGACACGCTGGTGACGTAGAGCAACAACGGCTCGCGAGTTTGAAAGCATCATCTGTTGAGCGCGGAGAATATCTCGCTTATGCCGGTGACTGTGTGGCTTGTCATAGTGCAGAAGGTGGCGAACCCTTTGCTGGCGGCCTACCCTTTGTCACCCCCTTCGGCACCGTGTATTCAACCAACATAACGCCACACACTACCGAAGGTATTGGGACTTATGACTTCGATGATTTCCGAGCGGCGTTAGTCGCAGGTAAAGGCAAGAATGGTTACCTGTACCCTGCAATGCCTTACACCTCCTATCAATACCTCACCGACCAAGACATGGTGGATTTATGGGAATACATGCAGTCAATCACCGCCGTGCCGCGACGCAATGATGACAACAGCATGATGTTTCCATCCAATATTCGCTTAGGTTTGCTTGGCTGGAACATCGTATTCATGGATACCGACCCTATTGATTATGAAGTGCCAGAGGAACTCAAAGGAGAAATTGAGAATGTCGATAAGTGGCAACAAGGCAAATATTGGGTCGCAGGACTTGGTCACTGTTCGGAGTGCCATACACCTCGAAATATTGCCCAAGCACTGATACCAGAACGTATTTTCCAAGGTAACTTGATCGACGGTTGGAACGCTCCTGATATTACAGCCAATGAGCTCTATATCGATGGTTGGGATGAAGCAACACTCACAGACTTTTTACACACAGGACATTCAGACAAAGGCACCGCTTTTGCGGGTATGGCTGATGTAGTGAAAAACAGCCTAAGCTTGATGACGCGTGAAGATATTGAGTCGATGTCCTATTACCTACTCAGTGGGGACATCAACAACACCATTGCCAGTGATGCCGTTCAGTTACAGCCTAAAGGGTTTGATGAAGCTGCGTATGCCAGTGAAATCTACACCACGTATCGTCAAACCTGTGGGGCCTGTCATGGTGACGATGGTAAAGGTCGCGATCCAATCGCCCCTACTCTGTTGAACAACGGTATTATCATGCACAGCGACCCATTCAATACCATTGCGGTAACGGTGCGCGGCTTGCAACCCACCTATCTCGACAAAGACAGAAATTTCATGCCAATGGCAAGTTTTGAGGATGTACTGTCGGATCAACGCTTAGCTGAGTTAATCACGTTTGTGCGTTTAAACCTTGGCGACAGAAATGAACCGGTCACGGCTGAGCATGTTCGAGAGGTAAGAGAAACACTTGAAGCAGCAGGCTATGCAGGTGGATTACACACCACACCTGAAATGTACGAAAATCGAGATAAGAACATTAACATACGATAGGCGCTGTAGCTGTGCGTAGCCGATTGGCTCAATAAACAGCGAACAGCACGTAACTTTTATCTTTGCTAACAAGCCAAAAGGAGACCACTGTGTCTCCTTTTCTTTTGCCCAAACCCGAGTTCCGACACTTTGCCGTACAACACAATTGTAACTAACTGATTACACAATTAAGCAGAGCTGCACATAATGCGATCAATCTCGCAGAACAAAGATGATACCAAGTGCATAATATGCAAAATTTTCTAAAGATGTACTAAGGACAGTTATGGATACAACTACACTCATCTACGATACGTTGGAAGGCCTATCGAGCGCAAAGCCACAGCAACACGCTCAAATCCGCCAAAATCTATATAACCAATTAGATTTATCATTTGAGAAGCAGTTGGCTTTGTATTCATCAGTTCTTGGTCCAGCAAGTGCTGGTAGATTGACCGATTTGGATAGTGCAGTGATGTCTGCACGCAAGATTGTTGGCTTAGAAAACAGCTAAGCAACCTTTAACCTATCTCAACTTTAACGCTGCCATTGTGCAGCGTTTTTTTATGGACGCTATTTACGATAAGTAAGGTTGGTTACAATAAATGCTGTTAGTTGCGATAAACGCGGTTAAGAAGATAAGTGCAGTTGGGTCTGTTTTTCAAGTTACACGCATTCTCATTTGGTTAATCTTATGTTCCATTTTTAACAGGTGTGTAACCACAATAATGGCGCTAATGTTAGTAGCACGTTAACCACACATCGGATGGAAGAATCATGAGAGTACTTATTGAATATACACAAACAGGCAAATACCGTGATCATGCGTGGGAAGCATTAACGATTCGTTCAAAAGGCGAAATTCAAGCTGTAACTCCCTCTTATGCGGCTCAGCTTATCGAACAGAACCGCGCCAGCTTATCGACCACTGAAAATCAAGATATCGTCATCCAACCTTAATGGCTTCAAGGGCTACCCCTCCTAGTTCCTTAAATCGAATAGTTCGATGACATAAAAAAACGCTGCATGGGTGCAGCGTTTTCTTGTTTCTGGCGTATCGTATTTCTAACGTAGATAGTTTCTAAAGTAGAAAGCTTCTAACGCATCTTGTTTCTAGTGCAAATAGCTTGATTACTTTGGCAGATTTTCTAACGCTTCAACCATCGTCATCAATTTATCGACAATCCTTTCGCCGTCTACTCGCAAGCCATTGTGTTCATATTCATTAGTGATCCACGCTTTCGAGTTAGGAATGTTCGCCAATGTTTCACGGCTGTAATCCAACTCAACGTACATGTCATCGGCGTAAACGGCACACACCATTGGCACTGTATTCTTGCTCAACTGCTCTGCGTTGTACAAAGTGCCCCAGTCCGACTTTTCAGCCAACATGTTCGCGGCTTCACGCAGTGGCTTCAGCGTTTCAAGTTGGTCGAACATCCATGGGTACACCATTTCACCAGTAAACCAGAACTCACTGCCCGATTGGTAGTTGAAGTGTGGGTACTGCTCACGAACACGATGTGCAGACCAGTTAGACGCTGTACCTTGACAGTAAATCGATTCATGCAAGATTGCGTAAATTGGGTTAGTTAAGTAACCCTGCTCTTGCTGCATTTGATTTAGGAAGCTGTAGCTCAGCTGTCTGTTACCGTTCACTTCAACAATCGCACTCTCCAGTGTGAAATACATTGGAAGGTTTGCTTCGCCGCCACCAAGATTAATACCTATTAGCTGGAACTGTTCAACTGTGAACACCTGACCGTTTGGCAGTCTCACATCGTTGTTGAGCAGGTAATCAGAGATCTCGCGACACATAGCTTGTGCTTGTGGGAACTGAGCAAAGAAAGCTCTGTTTTTGTCTTCTACACGCTTGTAAGTCGCACGATAAACATCGTCAGCTTCTCGTTCAATAGAAGGAATGCCGCCCGTCACATAACAACGCTGCAAGCTCTGTGGGAACAGTGACAAATAGCTCAGTGTACAGAAGCCACCAAAGCTTTGACCAATCGTCGACCATTGCTTAATACCAAACTGTTCACGAATCGCTTCAGCGTCACGAACGATGTTATCCGCTCTGAAATGCGTTAAGTATTCGACTTGTTGTTCTGGAGACAAATGCGCCAAAGTTTCATGGCTGATAACCGTGCTGTTGCCAGTACCACGTTGGTCTAGAAGCAGAACACGGTAGTTTTGTAATGCACGCTTTAGCCAACCCGATTGACCACTCACCCGTGGAGAAGGAAAACCTGGGCCGCCTTGAAAGTAGATCAACCACGGCAGCTCTTGCTCATCTTTAGCGAGATCAACCAGCTCACGTGCGAAGACTTGGATCTGTTGTCCATCTTTGGCTTGATAATCAAGTGGCAACTCGAAAGAGTGCTGACGGTACAGGGTGGTTCCATCAATAAAGTTAGCTTGCACGCTTCATTCCTTTTTATCTGATTCTAAAGTCATTGGTACGAATAAAAATGGCACCCTTTGGCACCGTAGTTAGCAAGATACGCATACTAGCTTGTAAATGAAACCGTTTGTTGAACCTGAATGTGAAGGTACTTCATTAAATCGCCAAATTAGCTTTATACGCGTAACAACTTGTGTCAAAACAGAGAGTTTAAGATGTGATCTATTGAGAAGAAGAACAAAAGTGGGACACAAATAAAAAGAGCTTAACGAGGTGAGGATACGTTAAGCTCTTTGGTTTTATCTGTTGTAAATGAGGTTTTTAGGTTGAACAAGCTCAGGCTTTAAAGGTTTAGTTTCTATAAGCCAAAGATCTATAAACTGAGCTTCTGTAACTTATAGCTCTATAAAACAAAGCTAAGAAGCCTCGAGCTCACCTGCACCTTGAATTGAACGTTGGCTGTTTTCAACAAGGATAGCCGTCGCCGTTTCTTTCAACGCGCCCCACTCTCCATCGTCAACTTCAATGCCCTCGTTCCACGCCTTCTCTTGAGTTTTAAAAAGCGCTTCCGATTCAATGTGTGTTTGGTAGCCATCTGACAAACGTTCGATATCGAAATCCTGGACGGAAAGCTCGATGGTCATATTGTGGATATGATCGTCCGATGTCAGTGGCGAATCTGATAAAAACAGTTCTGGTGCAACGCAACCACGGTTAAGCACATACAAGGTGCTCTTAGGGTTTGAGCCATTATCCCAACGTGCGGTACATGCGATGCCTTTCGCTGCCAGTTTTACAAGCTCACTGTACGCTAACCAACGGTTATGGCAGTTGTTTAGCTCGATTTTCAGCGTCTTTTTACCGACCATTTTTTCAATGGCGTAATCCATCACCACAGGAAGATGACACGCTAAGCTCGCCTTGTGCAGGTCCACTTCAACTGTGTTGTCGCTTGTCACTTGGATGTCTACAGGGCAATCGTCTTCTAGCCCCATAAAGTTGCTCGCATTGTTAAAATGACGAACACCATCCAAGCCAACCATTTGTAAATCTGCCACCATGTTCGCTATCACATCGGCTTCACCACATGTACGACGCATACCCAGAAAGGCTTTATTAACGGCCGCTACCAGTTCATTGTGAGAAACGATCATAACGATTTACCTCCATGTTGAGCGTTGATATGTGTAGGAACTTTATTTGAGTCAGCGATCTCCGCTTCACTTGGTAAGATTGGGAACACCCATTCGTCCTGATGAATTTCATCAAGCAACGGTGCACCTTGGAAAAACGTCACTCGTACCCAACGGTCTGAGCGAGGATCAAACTTAGTCGCTCCAAACATCGCTAGCTTACAACGCAGCAAATGCATTGGTGGCGAGTCTTGGTGCAGCACGTTCATTTGAATGTCGCCCATCGCCTTGTTACCTAACGTCCACACACGGCGCGCAATGGCACGATGCTGCGGTTGTTTTACCAAGAACTCTGCTAGAGAAAGCTCTGGTGTGAACTGTAATAAGGAGTGGTACAGACGGTAAGCTTGACGACCAATATCTAATGGCAGCTCACGCTCTTCACCAATTTCTTCTCCTCGAACACCGAGCCTTGGCTCTTCTTTGTCCTGAGAGCGATACCAGAACCAGTAGTTGTTATCTGCTTTCGTAAAGTCGGTGGTGATTGCCCAACGGTACTTTTCTTCTAACACAACCAAAAGGTCTTGGATCTTTTTGCCACTAGGAAGCGAGAGTGTTTCGCTACAATTCATATGCTCTTGATGGGCGTCCACTAATTCTGGGTACAATTCCATCAAGCATGAGATAAGGATTTCTTGGGCTTCCATACTCATGTGCTTAGATTGTTCAACTAACTGCGCCCATGTATCGCAATGGTTTACAGAAGCTTCTAGTGACTGTTCTGCGTGTTTTAACTCATCAACAGCGGTTTTGTTCAACTCTTGCTGGTTTTCATTGATGGTAACAACTTGTTCTAAATGACAAATCGCTTTTTTAACGTATCTACGTAGTGGCTCGATCAACGCCGTATCGGTCTGACTAGCCAACACGTCCGCCAATGCATGTTCACGGGTTGTCATCCATTGATCGACAATACTTGGGTGGTTAATAAGGTATGGCGCCATGCCTAAACCAGTCGCATTACCAACACCAAGGTAACGCTGTAATCCTCTATGCAAGGTAGTCGCTTGTTCACCGCCTTGTTGCTCCGCTAGGTAATGAACCCAATCTAGGCTGAACTCACGCAGCATATAAACAGCACACATTTGAGCACTGAACGATTGATTAAAATCTGGATTCTTTTCCAAGATTTTAAAGTCAGCAATACCAAACTTACCATTACCATAAACCGCTGTGGTTCGTAGGATGTAGCCAACTTCCGCTAGCTCTTTTGGCGTTGGTTGAACACCTTTAGCCAAGTGACTAACAATATGTTCAAACACTCGTACACTTTTGTTGGCACGCGCTAAAACAAGCACATTGTTAGGGTTACGGCCTGCTTCTTGTAGCGGTACATTCGCACGAAGTCTCTCAAGTAGGGTGACATCAACATCACCAAGAACCAGAGCAAACGTTACGTCCCACTTTTCAGCAATTACACGGTCATTTCGTTCGTCGTCTGCAATCTCATCGCAGAAAACAACCAAATGATAAACATGATTTGGCGTCTCTAGCTTATAGATAACATGACCAAAACCTCGAGCGTCTAGTTGCCACTCATGCTTAGTCACTTTCCATTGCTGTTGCGCCATTTTACGAATCAGAGTTCTTACGAAGCTGATGCGTGTTTGGTGCATAGCACCCAGTCTTTCCGGTGCCATGACGACCGTTGCGTCACGTAGTGCTGATTCAGTGTAGGTAGAACGATGTGCATCCATTTTGCTCACCACCTTATAGTTATAGGATTTTGCTAGCCATTCAGAACCGATCGTTGCTGTCTTTTGAAGCATATATAGCGACAGTATGTTGGTTAGCTTTCACGTTTTTAATCGTTATTGATATTATCGAGGCAAGCGAACTCGCCACTTATTATTTGTCCTGACTAGATCGATTGACCTAAATACGTGCCGCCCGGTGTATCTTCACCAGTACGGTTTTTATCTTCCTTCCGGAATCTTGTATCAGCCTTCTTTCAAAGGCTCACACCTTGTTTATCTTCAGTTTTTAGAGAGCTTTATCTCTACATTTTCTTCTTTATACCGGCATTGATGTTTTATAAGCCTTGATCTTTCGCCATCTTGATTGCGATTTGAGGCGCATTCCAAAGTGATGGCAGCAAGATTAAGGACACCGGTACCGCTGTGATAACTATGAATGATTGCAGCGCTGAAATACCGCCGGAACCTAGGGAAATCAGAATCAATGCTGTTACCCCCATCATCACACCCCAGAAAGTACGAATAATTGCGTTAGGCTCTGTCTCACCGCTGACTACCACACTGATGGTGTAAGTCATTGAGTCACCTGTCGTTACGATGAAGATCGTCGTCAAGATCAAGAACAGAATAGAGATAAGCATTGGCATTGGTAGTTGCTGAGTTACTGCCAGTAGCGCGCCAGGTAAATTAAAGCCTTCGAACGCTTTACTTACGCTGCCTGGGTCTGCAATTTCAAACGCAAGGCCAGAACCGCCAACAATGGTGAACCAGAAACATGTTACGAACGGTGCAATAAGACTGATGGTTGATACCAATTGGCGAATACTACGACCGCGTGAAATACGTGCGATGAAGATTGCCATCATTGGGCCGTAACCTAAGAACCACCCCCAGAAGAATACTGTCCACCAGCTCAACCAACCTTCGTCACCACGGTATGTTGCCATTGGGATGAAGTTGTCTATCATGCTGCCTACACCTTGGATGTAGCCATTGAAAATGAAGTTTGTTGGGCCGAAGATCAGAATGTAGACCATCAATGACATTGCTAAAATTACGTTGTAACGGCTTAGCATTTGCATTCCGCGGTTAAGACCACTTAATGCCGACAATGTGTATAGAACGATAGCGAACAGGATGATGATAAGCTGCGTCGTGAAGCCATCAGGAATATCAAACAGTGCGTTCAGTGCGTAGCTCACTTGCAAGCCTAAGAAGCCGATAGGACCAATGGTGCCCGCCGCTACTGCGACAATACAACATGCATCAATCAATGCGCCGGTGTGACCTTTCAATGCTCGCTCGCCTAAAACTGGGTAAAGCAAAATACGAGGTTTAAGCGGTAAGCCTTTGTCGTAGTGAAGGTGCATCACCACAATAGACGTTAAGCTACCGACAATGGCCCATGCTAGAAAACCCCAGTGCATGAAGGATTGCGATAAAGCATTCACCGCGCCTTGCTGTGCGTTTTCTTGTGCGCCGTACAATGGTGGTGGGCTAACGTAGTGAGCGATAGGCTCTGCTGCTGCCCAAAATACACCGCCACCTGCCAGTAGCGTACAGAAGATGATCGCCATCCAACGGAAGCCGTCCATTTCAGGTTTAGCGATGCCGCCTAGGATAACCTTGCCTGTTCGCCCTGCCGCCAGGCCAAGACCAATAAGAAAAGTCAGAAGAAGAAGCATTTGCCAGTAAGGACCGAATACTTTTACAGACCATGCAAAGCCCGTATTTACTAGGCTTGATAACAGCTCGCCATCAAATAGAGCAAGTGCCACGAACAGAGCGATAAAACCGCCGCTGTACCAAAGTGCTGGGTTGGATAGGCCTAATTTGTCTGACGTAGACTCAGACTCGTTTGTGTTGCTTTTTGCATTAATTGTTGTGTGTGCTTGACCCGCATTTAAGCTTGAAGATTTCACGCTATTGGTTAAATCAGACATACTCTGACTCCAGAGGTTTCTTTGCAGCTGTCATTTGAATGATGACTACAAGGGTGTATTTAACACCTGCCCTATTGTTTTTTGTGTTGGGCAGGCTAATCCATGTTTGGGTTACCGCGTTGCGAAATAGACCGTTGTTCCTTTTGAATAGTGAAATTGGTTTAAGCAGCACTTGCTTATTGAACGTTTGTTAGAAGGCTGCTAATTCGATGATGGCTCGCGAGAAACCGTTAACCCTTGGTTTGAGGCTCTAGGCCATCTTTCAAGAAGTTAAACCAGTTTTCTCCCAAGACTTGCCCAGCTTCAGACTCGCTGAAACCATGACGCATCAATCCGTTATATATGTTTTCCATACCCGCACTACCACAGAACCAAGGCAACGCATCTGGCCAACCTGAGTTGTTCGCAGAGCCTTCGCCGTAGTCCATTGCTTTAGACCAACGACCATTTCTCATCCATTCAAGAACGGCTTGAGGTTGGTTTAAGCATAGGTCACTGCCAATACCGAGGTGCTCTACGCCGACCATGTCAGCCGTAGTCGCAACCATCTGGCAGAAATCTTCCAAGGTACATTGGCTGCCGTTTGGTAGGTGGAATGGGTACAAGCTGAATCCGATTAAGCCGCCGCGTGCGGTTAGAGCTTTAATCACATCGTTTGATTTATTTCGTAGTGCATCATGAGCAAACGTTGGGTTCGCATGGCTGATACAAATAGGACGAGAAGACAAATCAATCGCTTCAAGTGTTGAGCGCTCGGCACTGTGAGACATATCGATGATCATGCCCACTCGGTTCATCTCTTCGATGGCTTGCTTACCAAAGCGAGTAATACCGGTATCGTTCTTCTCGTAACAACCTGTCGCCAGTAAACTTTGATTGTTGTACGTCAGCTGCATGATCAAAAGACCCTGCTTACGCATCACTTCGATAAGACCAATCTCATCATCGATTGGAGAACAGTTCTGAGCGCCTAAGAAAATACCGACTTTGCCAGTTGCTTTTGCAGCCTCAACATCAGCCATTGAGTGAATCGGCATGATAAGGTCTGCATTCTGCTCGAATCTTAAGTTCCACTCTGCAAAGCGAGATAAGGTTTCACGAGCTGTCTCGTGGTAAACCGCTGTAGCGTGAACTGCTGTAATGCCGCTCGCCTTTAGTGTTTGAAAATATTCTCTGTTCCAATTGCAGTATTGCAATCCATCTATAACAATCCGTTGCTGGTACATAACCACTCCTATTGAAAGCTCAGTGTTCTAGCTCGGTTTTGAAAACACGCTCAAGTAACATGTTTTCAAAAATGGGTTAAATCACTTATCTAAGTTCGTTGGCTGTTTTGGTTTGAATGTTGGCCTGACTCTGTGAATCAGGCCAATTCGATAGCTGGATAGCTAGGAAGTTAATTCAGCTATCCAATTCTTATTTAGAAAGTGGATTAGTAAGGACGCTGGTAAGCCGTCTTCACTACTGTGTAGAACTCTTTTGCGTATTGACCTTGCTCACGAGGACCGAAGCTAGACTCTTTGCGACCACCAAACGGTACGTGGTAATCCGTGCCTGCTGTTGGTAGGTTGACCATCACACAACCGGTCTGCGCTTGTTGCTTGAACATTGCGCTCGTACGTAAGCTCTGAGTGATGATGCCGCCCGTTAGGCCAAAGCGAGTATCGTTAGTTGTTGCAATCGCTTCGTCCAAGTCAGCCACTCGCATCACGCTTGCCATTGGTGCGAACACTTCCTCTTGGTTCACTTCCCAATCGTTCTTAGTGTTCAAGAACAGCGTTGGAGACATGTAGAAACCTTCGTGTTGCATGCTCAAGCGTTCGCCACCGAATGCCAGTTCACCGCCGCTTTGACGCGCTTTCTCAACCCAACCTAGGTTTGCTTCAAGCTGGTTTCCGTCAACAACTGGGCCCATGAACACACCCTCTTCCAGTGCGTGACCCACTTTCAGCTCGCTCATACGTTTAATCAGTGCTTCAACGTATTGGTCGTGAATGCTATCCATAACCACAAGGCGAGAAGACGCGGTACATTTTTGGCCTGCGCCAGAGAAAGAACCTGCAATCGTTGCATCAACCGCAGTTTGGATATCAGCATCGTCAGCAATAACAAGTGCGTTCTTACTGCCCATTTCTAGTTGGCATCGAACGAAGTTTGGCGCTGTAGCCGCTGCCACTTTACGACCCGTATCAACAGAACCGGTAAAGCTCACACCGTTCACTTCTTTAGAGTTGATCAGTGCATCACCTACTGTTGAACCGCTACCCAGTACAAGGTTAAACGTACCTGCAGGGATACCTTGGCGGTGGATGATCTCAGTAAGCGCAACCGCACTTGCTGGTGTTAGGTTTGCTGGTTTCCAGATAACACTGTTACCGAAAGCCAATGCTGGAGCAATTTTCCAAGCTGCTGTTGCTGTCGGGAAGTTCCAAGGAGAGATAATGCCGATAACGCCCACCGCTTCGCGAGTCACTTCAACAGAAACACCCGGGCGTACAGAATCTGCGTTGTCACCAATTTGGCGAAGCACTTCAGCCGCAAAGTATTGGAAGAACTGACCTGCACGGTAAATCTCACCGCGACCTTCAGCAAAAGGCTTACCTTCTTCACGAGATAGCAAAGTGCCCAGCTCATCACAACGGGCAATCAGCTCATCACCAATCGCTTGAAGCACCGTTTGCTTGCGTTCAATCGGCGTTTTTTCCCACTCTGGTTGAGCGTGTTTCGCCGCTGAAATCGCTTGTTGAACTTGTTCAGCACTTGCTTGTGCAAAGTTGCCAATATTTTCAGAAATATCTGATGGGTTAATGTTCGCTACGGTGCTTACACCCGCTTGCCATTCGCCGCCAATGTAAAGTGCGTTTTCTGCTTGAACATTCTGTAAGTGAGTCATCATTCTGTCCTTGTAACGTTAGGTTGCGGTTGAGTCTGGCAACCATCGGATTAATTAATAAATTGTTAATTTATATAGAGAATAAGTATTGATTTTGTATCTAAACGTAAAACTATTCGCTTGTATCAGTAAAGATCTGCGTAGACAAACAGCTTTGATTGGCAAATTGCCTCAGTTCACAGTCCATTTATTCAGGTTGAGACGCCGATGCATAAACCACGAACTCAACCAACATCTCTTCTCTAGCTAGCCCTGCAACAACGACTGCTGCACGATTTGGATAAGGTGCGTTGAAGTATTCTCCGTATACGCTGTTTACCGTTTTCAGGTATTCACGGTCAGTCACGTAAATCAGAACCTGCAGCACAGAATCCATCGATTCGCCTGCACACTCCAAGGTATGAACAAGGTTGTTAAAAGTCTGACGCGTTTGCGCTTCAATACCGCCTTCTACTACTGCGCCCGTTTCATCGATTGGAATCTGCGCAGTGTATAGAGTGCCGTTATTAACGATTGCCCACTCTAGTGGTGCTTTTGAAGCAAAAAGAGAGGTTTTTACTGGGTGTTTTTTAGTTTGTGCGTTCACGATTTCATCCAACTTTGTAACAACTATGTTTCAAGATAGTTAAATACTGCACCTTGACGCCTGATAAATCTAACGGTAAATTTTGTGCATTTGATAAATAAAATCTATCACCTTGCAAAAAGTAAGGTATAGCAAGGGCTAGAGAAGGATTCGCGCCATGAGTATCAAGCTACAACAGTTAAAACATTTCGTTTTGGTGGTCGAAGAAGGTGGATTTAGAGCGGCATCTCACCGTGCAAATCGATCGCAAGCGGCACTTTCGACTTCGATAAAAGAGTTGGAAAAAATACTCGGCCAACCTCTGTTTGAAACAGGCAACAAATCGACACTGACGCCTTTTGGAGAAATATGTTTGCCCAAGATCATTCAATTTCTGAACGTTTACAAAGCATTAGACAATGACTTACGCGCAGCGGCAGCAGGACAACAAGGAAGAGTTCGAATAGCGAGCGTGCCTTCGGTGGCCGCAAAACTCATCCCTAGTGTTTTAGGGGCATTTTGTGAGCAGTACCCGAATGTAGAAGTGAGTTTGATTGATGATAATGCGGCAGGGGTAGAAGCAAGATTACTCTCTGGCGAGGTGGATGTTGCCCTCGGTAATAGCTCCCATTTAGAAGAAGAGAGCATCGACTTCACGCCTTTGCTTTCTGATCCTATCGGTGTGGTGTGCCTCAAAGATAACCCTATCGCCTCTCAACGGGAAGGAATCGAATGGCAAACCTTGTTAAAGCAGCCCTTCATTCGTAACGGGACTTGCACCCTACTGGACCCAACACCTGCGCGCATGCTCAGCGAACAAGCCCTGTACTCTGTCGAGAACATTACCTCGCTTTTTTCGGTGTTAGAGCTCGGGATAGGCGTGACCACGCTACCTAAGCTGGCTTTCCCAACCAATGAAACCCGCTTGGTGTGGATTCCGCTAATTGACCCACCCTTGCAACGACAAATCGGCATTTTCAGACTGTCTGATCGTACGATCTCGCCACAAGCACAGGCTTTCCATGACTTATGTATTCAATACCTCAGTTATGAAGAGTCATAAGAGAGCCTAGATTAAGTAAATTAGGCAGCGCTCTGCTGCCATTTACTTCCTCAAAACTCGGTGTTTCTTCTCCGCACCATGCTTCTCGCACACCCAGTCCCCCATTTCACTCCTATATCATCAACATTTAGGGGCTTTGTTGCGTAATTA
>NZ_JBFRPJ010000033.1:12811-42254 GCF_041471945.1 Vibrio sp. 10N.261.51.A4 | reverse complement strand
TGAACTTACTTTTGCCCCATAACAAGCTAGAGCAGGAATGAGGCTATACTAAAGATTCGTAATTTGACTTACTTTTCTTTATGCCTAGAGTTCTGACTATGTGGCCAAATTTACTAATCCACAACACATATACTTATGAAAATACACGGCCATTAAAAGAGAGTATCAGTAGATACTCTCTTCAGATTGATCTTACCTCTCTGAAGGGTGAGTCCAGTCAAAAGCCTTTAATGGGGCATCAACTGGTGTATGAGATAATGCATTGGTGAAATTTGAAATGAGTTTGCAAGCTAAGCCTGTCAACACTTCAAGTGCATGCCGCTCAGTGTATCCTACCGTTAGAAAGTTCTGCAACTTTTCATCACCTATATGACCACGATTATCTAGTAGCTCTTTAGTAAAGACATGCAACGCTTGTAGTTTGACATCAGGTAACTCATTTCCTTCCCGTAGTGCTTCAATAATGCTTTCTGGCATATTAGCTGATTTCATGATCCACGTATGACCAGGAACGCAATAGTGACAGTTGTTTTCAAAGTTTGAGGTCATCAGAACCACTTGAGCTTCGAGTGGACTGAATAGTGTACTTTGCGTGAATAACTCATAAGTCTTCAAATAAGCTTGATAAGTTGCGGGAGCATCTGCTAGCACTTTATGTAAATTTGGAATTAAACCAAGTGATTTTTTAGATTGCTCCATCATTTGCTTTGAAGCTTCTGGTGCTGTTTCAATATTGTGGTAGTTAAACATAATAATTCTCTCGGTTTATTATTTATTAATGGTGAAAGCGTTACGTAAGGCTTGAGTTAATCGTTCTTCGCTTGCTCTTAGTCGATAGTCTTCAGACTGATCTATCCATTGGATGACACCATGTTCATCAATTAAGACCGATGTTGGGATAGACATTGATTTGTATTCAAATGAAGTAGGAAATGGCAGCCCTAATACTGTTTTTGTTTTAGACGAGTCAGCCCCTAAAGCCTTGTGGTGTTCAACGCCGTATTGTTTAACTACTTTGAGTTCTGGGTCTGACAAAAGAAGAAAATCTAAACTATCTCGTTCGATGTGCATTTTTGCTTGTTCTGCCGTATCTCCCGACAACGCAACGACCTTAACGCCATATCGATCTAGGGTCGGTTTCATATCGTTAAACATTTTTAATTCAGCACTACAGTATGGACACCAAGCACCTCGGTAAAACTTGAGTAGAACGCGTTGATTTTTTATGTCATCAGCCGAATAAATCTCGTTGTCATATGTTGTTGATTCGAATTGTGGGAACTTATCTCCAATTACAACTTTAATATCACCTAGAGGAGTATCTTTTTGACTGAATACCCAAATGAATTTACCACCAAGAAATATGGAAAAGCTGGACATTAAGACAACGAAAACAAAGCTCCAATGCATATTTATAATCCCACTGATAATTGCACCTAGCCCCAAAAGGACACCTGCCGCAAGTGCTAGCATAAGGATGATAGGATTTTTGGGAGGCTTGTTCTTTTTTACTTTTAGAAAGTAATGCAAACTTCCAATCACCGTTGAGGCAAATCCAAGTAGTGATAGTGCTATAGCTGAAAACATCGTTTGTTCCTCATTGTTTTGTTTAATTGTACCAGTTAGTACATTTGCAATTAATGTACTAACTAGTACAATAGGTGTCAATAAGAATTTTATGTAGTTGTATAGATAAATGGCAAAGAAAAGACAGTTTGACGAGATAGAAGTGCTTGGAGTTATGGCCAAATATTTTTGGCAGCATGGTTATGCGTCGACTAAGGTGGATCAATTATCGACCGTTACAGGATTAACTAAAACCAGTATTTACAACGCGTTTGGCAACAAAGAAACCGTGTTTAAATGTATAGTAGATTTCTATGTTGAGCATCACATGTCTGTGGTACTCAGGAAACTCGACTCAGATAAATTAATATCAGAGAATCTTCAATATTTATTTGATAGTGAGTTCTTAAATCCAGAGAATGATCTACTCACTTACGGCTGCTTAATTACAAACAGTATTGTTGAATTAAAATCAAACGAACCAGCCCTCTATGAGTATGTTATTAAGAAGTTTGAACAAGGTCGTATTGCAACACTGGCATTTTTTACTCAATATGAGAAAACAGAACGACTTATTGATGGTATAGATGCGGAGCATTTGACCGACTATTTCCTTACGTTTCGTCAAGGACTCAAAGTTCAATCAAGAGGGCAAAGACCACATGAATCTCTCGCTCGATCTATACACGTATTCATGCTTGTATTGAGTACATTTGAAAAATAGATTATGCGTAGGCTATTCTCGAGCTTTAGTTTTGTTGTCGAGTTTTAGATGTCTAATGATTATGAATGCAGCACCGTAGCAACACGATTCTAGTTGAGCCAATTAGTTAATCGAGCAGGTAGACTGCTTTATCCTTATCGCAATACTATTGAATGGTGCCTTTAAATGAAAACAATAAAATATAATGGACGTATTGTTTTTCAAAAACAAGATATACCCAGTTTCAAACGTATGCCGCGCGTATTTGTAGACAGTGAAGCGTGTTTTGCGTTTGTCACAAATGGCGATTTTAACGTCAGGGAACAGACAGAATCTGCTTCATTGAACAAAAACTGCGGAATACTGGCAAAATGCACTAACTACTTTTATGAAAACACTAGCTATCATAATGATGAAGGTGCAGGTGAAGCGATTGGTATCCTTCTCTATCCTGAAATATTTCAGTCACTGTTTAACTTTGATATTAGCCAGTCAAAATACAGGGTCGATTATAATATTTTGCAGGTTGAAGTGGACAAATTGCTAGAGCACTATCGTGATAGCATCAGTATATTGCTGGATTCTCCAGAGTTGGCGGATGATTTGCTTATCGAGAGCAAACTACGTGAATTTGTCATTCTTATGGCGAAAAGAACCGGCGCACCTTCTGAACTCGATTTTCTTGCTTCTATGTTTAAACCTAACTTTGCCAAATTTGAAGATATTATCCAAAGTAATCTGTATGCGGATCTGAGTGTGGATGAGTTGGCAGCACTGTGTCATATGAGTGTTTCTACTTTTAAACGTAAGTTTAAAGAGGTGTATTCAGAACCCCCAATAAAATACATTAGCAAATTAAAAATCAACAAAGCTAAAGTGTTACTGAAAGATAATAGCTTACGTATCTCCGACATCGTTTTTGAAACGGGTTTCGAGTCGGTTTCCACGTTTAACCGTGCCTTTAAAGGACAAACAGGCCTATCCCCTTCTCAATTTCGTTTAACTTGACACCACCGCATTTTAACCTTTCTATTCAGGTTGGCTCGTTTGAACTAATGTGAGCAATTTTTGAACTTTTATGGAGAGCTCTGTACCTCCAAATTCCATATAGTTACCCCATCAACTAAACACAGAGAAAGGTAACGAATTATGGGTATCAGCTTTAAAGAAAAATATGGTGATTGGGCACTTATCACAGGGGCAACATCAGGCATTGGCGCAGAAATGGCAAGCCAGATTGCGGCAAAAGGATTGAACGTTGTTTTGGTCGCTCGTCGAGAAAAAGAGCTTGAAGAGCAAGCTACGTTGCTTACGGAACGCTACGGAATTAAAGCAATGACAGTTTCTGCTGACTTAAGTACGTCAGAAGGCGTCGAAAAAGTTAAGCAAATTGACAAAAGTATTGGGCTACTTGTACTAGCCGCTGGTATTGAAGTTAATGGTTCGTTTGCTAAATCATCTCTAGAGCAAGAGTTGAAGATGATACAGCTTAACGTTACCTCTGTATTGCAACTGACTCACCACTTTACACCAGCGATGATCGAAAGAAAAAGAGGCGGTATTTTAATGGTATCAAGTCTTTCTGGTCATATGGTTTCCCCATATTTTTCAAATTATGCAGGTACCAAAGCCTATGTTCTTCAGCTAGGTGCATCTCTTCATGGCGAACTTAAACCCAAAGGTATTGATGTAACGGTTCTTTCTCCTGGGTTAACAACTACACCGATGACTGCTGATAATGGTGTTGACTGGTCAAAACTACCTATGGTTGCAAAAGATCCTGCGGAAGTAGCAGAAATAGCTATCAATGGTTTGGGTAGAAAAGCAGTTGTGGTTCCAGGTAAACGTAATCGAATGACCGCTATTCTTTCTGGGATCATCTCCCACCAAAAGCAGGCAATAATGGGTGAATCAATGATTGGAAAAGCAATGCCCAAGAACAAAATGTAACCCCCAACAGTTTAAAACTTTAGTGAAAGAAAAAGGGAAAAAGCAATGATTAAAGTATACGTAATATACCCAAATAACGATGATGTGATTTTTGATTTTGATTACTACTGCAACAAACATGTTCCTATGATAGGAGAGCTTCTGGGAGACGCACTAAAAGGGGCGACAGTAGATGCAGGGCTAACAAGTGTTGTTCCTGGTGAAGCAGCGGCATATGTGGCGATTAGTACAATTTCATTTGAATCTATAGAGTCATTTCAAACGGCATTTGGCCCAAATGCAGAGAAGATAAAAGCTGATGTACCGAACTTCACTAATACCGTTCCAACAATTCAGCTTTGTGAGCAAAAAATATAGAACCGCAACTCTCTACGGTGAAAATGAGCAGGATACCGAATAATAAACAATTTGGATTCAGCTTAGTGTTATTTAATGAAATAAAATTGAAGCTAAACGCTTGATAAAAAAGAGTTAAATATGAATAAGAAAATCAAATTGGATATAGTGTCAGATGTGATTTGTCCTTGGTGTATTATCGGTTATAAGCGTTTAAATACCGCGATAAAAGAGCTTGG
This sequence comes from Vibrio sp. 10N.261.51.A4, assembly GCF_041471945.1. Lineage (NCBI taxonomy): Bacteria > Pseudomonadati > Pseudomonadota > Gammaproteobacteria > Vibrionales > Vibrionaceae > Vibrio > Vibrio sp. 10N.261.51.A4. The sequence continues at coordinate 37,460 of NZ_JBFRPJ010000033.1, read as the reverse complement.
GATAGAAGATCGCATTGAGATTGAGTGGCAACCTTTTCAGTTAAATCCAGATATGCCGCTTGAAGGTGAAGACCTACGTGCCCACCTTAAAAGGAAGTACGGTACTACATTAGAAGATAGCATTCGTTTCAGAAAAGAGATGACAGAGCTTGGAGAAGACGTTGGGTTTAAATTCGACTACTTTGACGGGCTAAAAGCTGTAAATACCCTTGATGCTCATATTCTTCTGGAGCATGCAAAAAGTGTAGGCAAGCAAACCGAGCTTAAAAACCGGTTATTTGCTTCGTTTTATAGCGAGCAAAAAGATATATCCAGCAAGAGTACCCTCGAGCAAGAGTTGCAAAGTCTTGGTATTAATGTTGACGAAGCAATGCAATGCCTAGATGACGATAATATGCGAAGTCATGTCCAGTCGCTGGAACAGAAATGGAAACAAGCGGGTATATCAGGTGTTCCAACAGTTGTATTCAATCGCGAGAGCGCTATTTCTGGAGCCCAATCAGTGGATACGTATAAGCAAGTATTAACTGAATTAGCTAAAATGTAATTCCTGCATCCCTCTAAAACGGACTTTTGCAATATTTTGGCGGTCTAAAAAAGGCAACGGTCTATATGAAACATAGAGAGCTTGAAGTCTACCTTCATCATCATATACCAGTATCAAAGTCTCTCGGTATCGGTGTGAATACTTGTAGCAGCAAAAATATCGAGATTACTGCACCATTGAGAATGAATACAAACCACATGAATACGGTGTTTGGCGGCAGCTTGTCTGTTGTTGGTATTTTGGCAGGTTGGTCTTTAGTTTATGCCCAGCTGGAGGGTAAAAAACATCAAATTGTTATTCAAAAAAATAGCATTCGATACTTGAAACCCGCCAGCAAAGATGTAACAGCAGTATGTAAATATGACAACCTTACGGCGTGGTCTCGGTTTCATCGTGCGTTTCAACGCAAGGGAAAAGGTCGTGTTCAAATAGCCTGCAATCTATTTTGTGCGGATGAGTTGGTTGCTACTTTTGAGGGAGTATACGTCGTTTTTAATAAAGAGTTATAAGGTCAAAATGCAATGAAGGCTACAAAGTACTTGAATAAATTGAGCTTAGACATGGTTGACTTGGTTTGTTATCAAAAAGAAGTATAAGATAAAAAACTTAGCACAAGGTAAAGCTTCGTGATCTTGCCCTGTACTCTTCGGCTACCGTTCACCGCTCGTTTTGTAGATAAAGAGGGTGAAACTAATTATAGATCTTTGATAATTTCGGATACTTTTTCTAATCAATATTAGTCGACGTAGACAGAGTACTCTAAATGATTTCTGTCCAAAAATCTGTTTCAGCAGGAGTAGTGCTTACCCCTAAAAGTTTCAATCTTTAATGTTAAAGTTGCGAACTTTATTGTCTGAGTTTCGATCTTAGTTGTCCACCGACATTTAGGTGAAGGCGCTCAGGGCTGGTGGCTCATACCTGGAGTGGATGTCGAGCGTTGATTCGATGGCAGGCTGTGAGTCTTAAACTCTCTCTGTTGGCCAAGACTCACTTTATTTCTTCCACCAGCATGAATCACGGCTACGTAATAGAGTTTATTTTCGCACGAAACGGGGAGCACTTGAGAGATTAGATAGCCATTCAGAGCTCCTGAATCTTACCTCGATAACACTCGATATCATCCATATCTTCGATACAAATGGCCGCAAATCTGTCCAGATTCAGGTGGGTATAAAGTTCAGTGTCCTTTGTGATTGGGTGCATGACGAAGACCTTTGCCCCAAGAGGTACGATCAATTCACTGTTGTAGATAGTATGATATACCCCTTTTTTTGTTTCTATCGTATATATTTTTCGTTCGAAGGAATCTAACGCTGGTGAAAATTTTTGAGCGTACAATCGTTCGTCTGTGTTCGATTTACTGCTTTGATTAATCAAGGTGTCAACTTGTTCAATGTATTTGTCACTGATATCAGACAGTCCTTTACCCATCCACTTGATACCTCCTAAGAAAGAACAAAAGACGATGATGGCTAGTAGAGCTGGAAGGTATAGGTTTACAGCGAGTTTTTTGTTAACAAATTGGTTCTTCATAGAGTAAATCCTAATAGACTTTTTTCGATGTTCAAAAAGCAACAATGCAACGAGAAGAGAATTTTTTACAAGTACAAAGCTATATCTTATCGTTGCCAATCTTTTATACATTACCGGACAATTACTATTAGCAATTAGTGACCCAAATTAGGAATATTAATTACCGAATGCAGTCACTTTGATGTGTATAAAAGATCTACATTCAGAAAGGGGGGCTCACCGTCTAAGACGGACATTGGCTCAATACGTATTTGCTGGTGGACGCCCCCATCCGTCATCACGACAACGAAATAGAATGCTCTTTGATGCAATACGAAGCCGTGGTCAGGCTTTCATTCTCCATTTCAAAATACCAATCACAATAGTTCTCCTGCTGATCTTGGCTCGCTTCGTCGAGCATTACTTTTAGCTCATCGCAGTTCATCGACGGACGTTCAAGCTGCTCTTCAACAAAGAGGTCCGGGCAAGAATGGATGATGCGCTGTTTCACGTAATCGAATATGTAACCCAAAGCGTCGGCGTAATTGTTGGAGATGTACGGTTCCAGATCGTTGCTCGATACGCCATCAGACTTGCTTCCGTGATGGTAGTTCGATGAATACACGGTAATGGTTTGGCTCATGCTCTTCTCCCTGTTTTTGAATGACGGTTTATGTACCTGAACTTTTATTCTATGGCTGCACACTATTTTTCCCCCCTTTCGATCAATGTGTGTAGGGCATATATCACTCCAAACCCCAAATGGGGGGCGAGGGAAGTAAGGGGGTGGATACTGGAGATATCTAACGAACAGAGTGAGATATTTAATGCAAACATTTAAAGCGGAACTGCATTCGGCATTCACATCAAAGACCGTTGAATTTAAAACGGACAAAACAGGTCTAGCTCTAGTGAGGCTTGCTAAAAAAGAGCTCAATTGTACTGGCTATAAGCTTCAACTTGTTGTTCATTCCGGTGACTTCAAGCAATGGGTGGCACCTGATTTCAGTATGACGTTAACCCCCATTCATTGATTTGGTGGTCAAGGTCGCGTCGCGTTAATACAGAGCGCATCCAGAATATAAGGGCTTTACGATGAGCAAGAAAGAGTGGGCTATCTTCAAGACGTGCCGGAAGCGTGATCAAGGTATTCGCGGTTCAGGTAAACCTGAGTTTGTGAATGTCATTGAAAGAGATTTGGGTATCCATGTCAGTCGTGATGCGGCGGTGCGTGCCTTGGTTGTCAACTACTACCCGGAACTCAACGACTCGGATATCGAGCACATTAAGAGGGTATCAAAAGAATTTCTAAGAGGGACAATGGGGCATTACAAGATCATGACCTGTTAGATTGATGTCATTGATTGTCACTGAGGTGATACTGTCTGTGTGAGATGGCACTGCGCTCTCTAAACTCGGCATGCTAACAACGCTCACTCCCCCCAACTCCCCCTGTAAATGCCTCTGAAACCCTAAATTGCTGGCCATCGTCTCGTTCTGGGGGGAAGGCATATTTCATTACGCATAATGAACCTGTCCTCAACCAATAACAGGTTCATATCATGTCAATTAATACAGCAACGAATACAGAAGAAAACACAGCAACGATTTATGAAGTCCTTGATAAAGCCAATCAGTTCACAGGCTTCGGCGTAAGACTGAACGGTCATGCGGCAGATGTGTTCGGTATTGATACCGATGAAAGCTTTGGCCATTCAGAAGAGGCTCATGACTTTGCAGAGCAATGCAAATATGAAGCGGGAGCAACCATTGTTTGGGCCTGCAACAAACCGTGGTGGGCATAGTATGAGTATTCAAGCGAGTCCAGAAATGGCGAAAATGATCTGCGTTAATCCTGACCACATGGAGGGGGTCACGGTGACTGACCTTCCTAATGACAAATTGGCCGTCATAGAGCAAGTAACAATTCCGTCGTTTTGCTATGACAACAGCGCTCTGGCTTTGAATTTACTGAATGCAGACTGTGTGGTTTACGGGGTTGCGATGGTGAATTGTGGCGGCACTTGGCTACCGATAGAACACTGCTGGCTCAAACTGGCTGATGGCGACTATGTAGACCCTACCTATCAAGTATTGGCTAAACTTAACGAGCGAAAGTATGAAGTTATCTATTACAAACTCTTTGAAATAACATCAGATTTGATGAGTGAAATGAAACAGGCTTATGGTGAACTGAGTCGCTTTGTTGGCGTAGAGATGATGTGGTTCCGACGCTCGACGGCGTATCGACAATATTTTCTAGGTTGATTGTTGGTGACAGGGCTTTTTAGAGTGAATTATTATGCAACTATATTCATTCATTTGATTGTCATTCAGAGGATTTGGGGGTATAACCCCGTGTATTTTTTAACCAATTCGGTGTGTAAGAAATCCAATTGCATAAACTGTGCATATTTTGACCTGCTATTTCCGCTTGATTACGTTCCCTCACTGTCTTTCCATGACAACACCGTTTCTTTGCATTGCTTCAAGTGAAGTTGTCATACCTTTCCTCTATCATCTGAATAGTATTCGCGCTCGTGTTCCCAATGTGGCTTAGGTTTAAGCGTTCTGTGTTTGGTTTGTGGTACTGAGAGCGGCTGTTGGGTCATACGGGAATGGATGTGCTGGTCTTTCAAAGTACCTATGAAATTCGTCCATGATAACGATGGGCTTTCCCGCACGTTTGTTCTTAAAGAAGGCACCTCGGGGGAGTTGGTCATTTGGGTGGAGTTTGTGCTGCCACTCTTTAAACGCTGCCGTTTTTAATCGATACGCTTTGTCTTGTTCGGCTTTTGCAATGATATGTTTTAGTTGTGCCGCAGTTGGGCTTGTTTGTGTATGTAACATGGCAAGTTCCTTATCGCTAGTTCGTTAGTGAGTCGTCCAGCAATGACAATGGCCAAGCATACGACTCGATTTGTTGGACGGCGACTTCAATGTTGTTATGCAGCTCTTCTAAACCCATCGATTTCGCACAGCGCTCTTTGGTGACAAGGAAATCTTCTAGTTTGGCCGCTGCTAAGGATTGTTCGAGGTTATCTCTGGTAACCTGTTTGCCATGATTTAAGCAATTCTCTCGATACTCGGCCACCAGCACGATATCAGCTGGGTGAGAGGTGATCCAATTTTCAATGACTGACATTTCAAGGTGGGTTTTACTCGCCATGAGTTGACCTAATTGACCGAATGATACGAGGATTATCGTTACAGAGAACGCGAGCACTGATTTTAGGGTAAAGCTCGTAATTTTCTTTAGCATTGTGATGTCTCCAATTTCTGACGATATCCATTTATAACAAGAAGGGCTCGGTGAAATTTCAATTAGCCGCAGAGATTCCTGCCTTTATTTGCAGTAAAGTTCGGTGACTTGTGCATCCTCGATGTCCTCCCAGGATCTTGAAACGGGTTTGGGCTCGGATAGGATATCGTAGGTGCCATCGTAACGTTGCTTGGCGGCGTAACCGATGTAGGGCTCACCGATACGTGGTTTGCTATGTGATTCACTGTATGGATTGACTGGCTTGTAAGGTCGGCTGTTGAATGGCATACCCAAAATATCTCCGTCTTGATCGATGAGTCCGAGAAATTGATTGTTATCGTAGTGGACAGATACCACTGAAACGGCCATTAAGCTTGTCGAGATTTTGATTTCGCATTGAAGCTGTGTTGCCATGTGAACTCCGTATGTCCGTGATGGTGTTACATTGTTTTGGCTTTCGGTGACTAGCGACCAACTAGGCCGCTAGTTCATGGGTACTGGAGACGACGGTATTAAGCGGCTATTGGTAAAGCGTAGTTCATCGGTATGTGCTTGATATTGGCCGAAACCAATGCTTTTGCCACGGGAGGACAAACAGAATTACCACAGCGTGCGACCTGTTTGGCTTTGCTGATTTTCTTTCCATTTTGGTCAAATTGAAATTGATAGTCTTTTGGAAAGCCTTGAGCCAAGAAGAGTTCATGGGGCTCTAGCATTCTCATACCGATATCGATCACTCGATAGATAGCACCGTGCATCTTAACCATCACTTCGCCCCGCACGACAACGAGCCCAAAGCGCTCTTTGGTGGTTAACGTGTGAACTGGCGTAGTGATGTCAGTGCCGAAATTAGAACCAAAATACTTAATGAGAAAGCTGTTGACGATCCCTAAGTGATTGCCACCAGCGCTCACTGTATGAGCCGGTTCACTCACTGTATGCCCAAGATTGGTGCCTCTCATCTTAATAACGTGACTGGTAGTAACTGTGTCCACGTCTTGACCAAACAGGCGTTCATATTCAGCGCGTGTCCCTCCCCATCTTTCAGTAGATTGAATCCATTCTTCATAGGTGGGAATAATCGATTTTTCGACGTTCGCTGTCACTAATGCGTTGTGGTCGACGCCTGTGATCGTCGCTAACGGATCATTGATATCGGCACCAGAACATCCTGAAAAAAGTTTGGCCATGAACGCTAACAACTCTTGGTTGTTGTCCTTGACCGATGGCGAGTCATTATTTTGCTCATTGGGGAATGCTTGCTCTAAATCTGCTGACACAACAGCAAAATGCCCCCCTTTCACCTGAGCGCAAATGGTTCTTAACGGCTCATCGATTGGCATATTGCGTTGACTGCTCGCATTGGCGTGTTCGGTAATGAATGGTCGTTGGTTTTTGTGCTCGACGATATAAGGCGCATCAGAATCAAAAACGAATTTTTGTAACCCCTTGGCGATACGAGCCATGGTTTTCTCTACCAATGGCTTTTTACGATTGAATATGGATTTTACAGGGATAGTCCAATCAATCACGTCGGCAGCAACCTTTTGTGGGGCTAATTGATTATTGATTGCTGGATCACCGTGACTGACTTCTGGCCATTCAATCGGTTGTCCGTCATTTCTCATGACCATAAACAAACGCTTTCTAATCGTTGGTACGCCGTAGTCACTTGCCACTAGTTCACGGAAATCAACATCGTACTGGAGCCCTTTGAACAGTTTGAGCTTCTGCTTAATGTCGTATTGAATCCCACAAGCAAGTACGCATTCTTTCCACGACGGGTCACGAGGGGATAACCCTACCGTCAGCGCTTTGGTGAAATCTCTGAATGTCTCTCCCTTACGATCAGGATCTGGTCGCCAGCCGCCGTGCTCATCTTGTAATAAGGGACCCCAAGTGCTGAATTCTTTAACGTTCTCAAGAAAATTAACGCGAATTGGGACCCGTAGCGCCCACTTGATGACAACCCAAGCTAACCCACGTATTGCTTGCTTGACGGGCGTACCTCCTTTCGCAATCGAGAAATGGGTGCAATCGGGTGACCACCAAGCCAATCCGATAGAATCACCTCCACTGCGAAGTAAGGCTTCTTCAGGGTCAACATCCCAGATGTTTTCACAGTAATGCTGCGCGTTGGGATGGTTCATTTTGTGCATGTTGATCGCGTCCAAATTGTGATTAATCGCGATGTCGACTGAGCACTCTAACGCTTGTTCGATACCGGTACTGGCACCTCCGCCTCCCGCAAATGAATCAAGTACCACTTCTCCCTTTAATAACCCAAAGGCTTTACCCATACTTTTTGTTATCTGGTTGTTGTTCATTAGGGTTCCCATGGTTGACCTCCTAGTTGGACATTATTATTCGGCTGATATTGAGCACAGTCAGCTGCTGAATGAATAATTTAGCTCGCCATAGTGAGCTATCCCCCCATTTCTTTGTTCGCTGGGGATTGGATAATGGCTTGTGCGATTTTAGGGGGGAGGTGAGGGTCATAGTTCAGTATCTGCACTACTCAGTGTGGTGTACTCATTCTTAAAGCCGTACTGTCAACTGGCTATGGCCGTAGGCGGTTTTGCGGGAGGCAAGAGGTAGGGGTCACATTGCAAATCCTGAACGCAGCCCTGAGTTCTAATCGATCGTGAAAAAGCGATATTTATAGTGGGAACGCATGTGCGGGTAGTGCGACCCCACTATAAATAAATCAATCGCTGTGCTCACAACGCCGTATGTCAAAATACTTCAACACTGCCACTCTTTACTAGACGATGAACGTCAGTTCGGTTTCAGTGATTTTCACTTTAAGATTCTTCCAAGAGTTGTCAGCTAAGGTCTTCTCAATCGTGCCTAAAGGGAGGTGTTCGCCAAAATCGTCGCCACCTGCGATGTCCCTTGAATTATCCCACCACTCATCATCATCCAACTTAGGATCACACCCGTTGGCATATTGAATGTTGTTCTCAAAGTCATTGTTTTTTTGACTGCCAACGGTTTGACCAATGTACAAGCCTTGGTCTTTGGCAAGGAAAAACTGGGTTTTATTGTGCTTCTTACAGAATTGGACAAGTTCTTCCACTTGCTGACGAGTAAAGATTGCGATTCCCATAATGAGTCCCTTTTTTTGTGGATGTCCTATCAAACTACGCGAGCAAATTGGGGGGAGCAAATCAGCACCAGGCGGAAACGGGGGGAGAAATGAACCGAGCAGAAATTATGTGGGGAAACAGTTGGCACCATAAATAGCCTTATTCATTCGTATTGCCATTAAATCAACTTCGTTAATTATCTCTCCCCCGTTTCATTCACTATCCATTGTCATGATTGCCCTGCCAGCCAGTTCGGGGGGAGTGGCATTCAGCTCTCCCTATGATGGGCCATACCTTATGTACCCACATCACTTGGAGATTGACGATGATTAACTCTATCCAAACCGATATCCAAAAGTTCGCTGAAACAAGCAGCATGGAACTCTATCTCTCACTGGCATTATCGACTAGCCATCTTACGAAAGATGACTCCGAACGCTTGAGCGTTTTGGTTCAACAACACAGTAACACCCACACACACGTTCTAGAGCGAGAGTATGGCTACTTTATTAAGCTGCAAGCCGCTGACCCCGATGACTCAATGAGCAGTGAAGGTCTAACCCTCAATACGATGGATGGTATGAGTGACACATTTAATCAAATCATGGCTTGGGCAACGTCCAACCACATCGGCTTAATTGAATTCGACCGAGACGCCAATCAAATCCCTTTGTTTGAGACTTTCGATTGGTAACTGCGGGTACGTTTAACCGCTTGTTCACTGCCAATTCGTTTCATTCCACATCCAGTATCACAACCAACACTAAGGTGATGACCATGACAGACACAATTCAAATGCAAGATATCGACGCGACTCCACAGACCCAAGATCTATTAACGCTCGGTGAGCTTAAGGAATTCATCGACCAGTCATTGGCGAACGGGAGTACAGAGGAATCCATTGTTTACAACACTGGCATTCAAGGTGTTTCAGTGAGGCTCAATGACGCTGGTGGTCTGTGTCTCGACGAATACGGGTATGAGCCCGAATAAAGCCGAGGTGATTTATGAGCATTATTTTGTTTAGCAGCATTAGTCATGGGGTCTTGCGTACCTCATTGTCCAAACAGAGCTACCGAAGTCGTGCAATTTACATGAGCATCGATGGCAAGCCACCTCGGTTTGTCATCAATCACAACGTGTCGTTGGACAACGGTCGTGTCATCCCTATCGATAACCTTGAAGCTGTGAAGCGAATGACTCAACAGTTAGTCGAGACACAAGGGAGGTTCTTCGCGATACATGGCCAGTTCGATGATCCGTTTGCACTGTTAGCGTATATGGATAAGTACCAACTTAGTTTCTCTGAAGATTCCAGACACCTCAAGGTGTCGGTGTCGAGTGAAGGGTTTACCGACATTCGTGGCAACTTAGAGCAGCAGTCTTGTGCATTCAGTTTTCGTTTTTATTGCGATGATGCGCTTGGAGAGTGGCTAGACATGGCGCTGTGCGTTGACCCAAATACGATGAAATATTGGGAGAGAACCGCATGAGTAAGGATCTGAAGAACCAATTGAATAATGTCATTGAAAGTATGCGGTATCAATTTGGGACCCATTCATTTCTCGATATGTTCATCGACTATTGGTGTTTCTTACATACCGAGATGTACCCACCGAGCGAGACGGTTATTGAACAGTTGTCCGTCCCTGATATCCAGAAGGATTGTCAGCTGATGACGCACTTGATATGCAAGTTGGCCATAGAAGAAGGCGAGACGGATGTTCTTGGGGACTTGTTATCCAAATACTCCAGCTTGGCGCACACCAACGATTTTTTCCCAACACCAATCGCGCTGGCAAAGCTCTTAGCTGGCTTGAATCGCGCAGGTATGAATGAAGATAGTGGGGCAATATCGTTATATGAACCTTGTGTGGGTTCTGGGGCTGTCACCCTGTCGTTCATCGAAAATGAATACTTTGATCACCTCGATAAATCGAGCCCTTTGGACCACTTAACGGTGTGTGTCGAAGAGATATCTGAACTGTTATGCAAGGCATTTTTAATTCAATTGCTTTTGAAGTTACAGCATCTTGAGTATGTAGGGGGAAAACCTGCGCTTCCGGCCAGCGTCGTCATTCAGCAGATCGATGTCATTTCAAGAAAACAAAGAAAGGTCTGTTTTAATATGGAATCACCGGAGGGTTAGAAAGAAACCATGTATATGACATGAAATCGGGTAGGGACAGGCAAAGAAAAAGCCCAAATATCGGTGAGATGTTTGGGCTTTTACGCGTTCAGTTAATGCAGCGTGACCAATTGGTTAGATTCCGTTGGCGCGTATTTCATTAACCAATTTTTATAAATGAAGTAAGAAGAAACGGTCGACACATATTCGTCGTTCTTTGACGCCCATTCTTGATACGTTAAGTTTAAAGAAGCGGTTTTCTTTGCCGCACAATACTCTGCTTTCAAAAAGGATTTCAACGACTCAAAACTGAAATCGAGGATCTGATAATGTTCCAAAAACATAATGATGTTTTCATCAAATGTTTCAAATGGATTCGATGTGGTGTTTAACTCGTGCGTATGATGTAGTTGCATAATATTAACTTAGTATTCTTATCTTTAGTTAAACCAAACTTTCGAATGGCTATAAATGTTTAGGAAATGCGTAGACGTACACTCCTTTACTTTTGATATATCTACTGTTTGCAACGTTTGACGTAGTTAGTTTTTTCTTTTCTTAAAACCTTCGGTAAAACAAGGCTTTAAAACAACCACATTCGCTATAAAAATGTGAGTGCTCTTATTATTATTTTTGTTATCAAATTATAGCATTTTTTAGTTTTTGGACTTGTTGCTACTGTCGTACAGTGTCCGTCCATGTAAAACAGTATGCAGATGAGTGTGGTACAATATGTCAATTAACGGAAAGAATTTTAAGACTTAGTATAAAATTTTGAATAAAGGTAACAATATACTAAACCATTAAAGTTTCCGTTAACTCGAAACAAAACCATTCTATCAATTATTAACGCCTTGCTAAGTGGCAAATGATAATGCACTCAATTGCATTAATATCTGTTTACCAAGATCCCCTGAATTCTTCAACAAAATTTGGTATGTTTTGGATTGATTCTCATAATGGAGACTTTATTACATTTTCATTTGGAATCTTCATTCAAGTAAATTGTGCAACGGTGAAATCTAATGAGTCATGTTTCATGGCTTTTTGACTTGAACGGGTTTCTATTTTACCCCCCGTTTACCCACTGAACCCTTTTGAACTATCGGACGATTCAACTATCGGGGGGATACGAAGAAACGGACTTACATAATACTCCCATCCCCACAATGAGAGAGATGATTATGGAACGTTTAAATGTTATGGATTCAGTTGTAGCATCATTAAAAGACGGTGAGGCAACGTTCATTATGACGGCAAGCCCAAAGGGTGAAGAGTATGTGTACTCCGTTGGCGTGTCGGTCAGTACAGATAACGCATTCGAGATCGCCATTACCGGCTTAAGTCCAGAACAAATGCACTTCTTCGGAAACCATTTTGCTCAACACATCAAAGAACGCGTGATTGAGTTAGATGAACCTATCACTTATGTTGAAGAGGTATTCAATGTGCCGGTTGCATTGGTTAAAGTATCTCAAGAGCATATGCATGATGGTACGTTCACCGTTGCTGAAACCACGCTGGACATGACCGACAAGCAAATTCCGATGTTTCAACTGGTTTTACCCGACCCAAATGGCCGCTTTCCGTGGCAAGAGCACGTCGACTCAAAATGGAAAAAGTATCAAAGCATCTTCTTTGATGTGCAACAGATCGAAAACTTATACAACTAGATAGAAGAACATCCATTTCTCCATATTACGACTGTTATTTGACCAAGGATGGACAATTTCAACCCATGAATAGCTATGTATTTCCATGCAGTAAACGGGCGGGATCTTACTTTATTCAGATCCCGACTGTTTGGTCTGAAAAGGCCACTGACAGTGAGTATTTCTCTACCTCTCGTTATCAATCCCCTAAAGCCAGTGCAGAAACATACGTTAAAGCGCAACTCGCGTATATTTATGGCGACATGCGAGCTGCATTAATTCTCGCGTACCCACGATGGGTAAAGAAGCTTAAGTATGGGTGCCAAGTGTCAGTGAGAGAAACACAACGAGTCAGTAGAGGAAAGCCATACCCAGTATTCGACGTATCTTGGACTGAGTTTACATCTGATGAATTTGGAGTAAGGACGTCGAAGCGGAAGAGAACATCACGGTCTTATAATGTCGAGAATAAAGCAGAAGTTGCACACAACGTAACTTTATTTGTGGCCAGTCTTCGCGCAGAGACAACGGCCAGTGTCCTACACCACTCGGCTCTGAACTTTGAATACGACCTGAGTGAGTTAACGCGCTCTTAGATTAACGAAGATAGGGGATGGGTATTTACATGCGCTGACGATGAACAGTCTCATCAGCTCATGGTTATTGCTCATCTCGGTTATCGTCTACGCAAAAGAACCCTGCTCTTAACTGCGAACACGCTTCCAAGAAAGATTCTGTCTCTTGTCGACTGACATTGTAATCCAGTCTATGGAGTGCCTTGAAGTGGATCTCGCTAATCACATCACAATGCTTAAGAACCCAATCGGGTAACTTGTATTTAATCGAACGCTTCATCGTACTAATACCACCACCCTTTGCGCCGAGTTCTTTCATGCGACTTTCTAGGTATTTACCTTCTGCAACAATCGCAAGAATCCGATCATTGAGTGTGTCAATTGGGTACTCAGGCGGTGAGGCATTCGGCTGGTGGTTTGATGATTGGCACTGAGCGCTACATAAAAGCTCATCTTCTGCTTGGCCTTCTAAATAGCGCTGCAGCTCCACTTCAGGAGAAAAATCCACGATTTGCTTATGATGCTCAGTTAAGTCACCGCTAATGATCCCTCTTGACGCATAGAGGTGCGTCAATTTATCCGCTACCTTCTTGCAGCATTCAGCGTCAAATTTATTGGTTTCATGCTCAGAACATGACATTTTGTGGAAAATCGCATTTACTTCGTCGCGAACATCATTACCGTTAGGTGTAGGAAGCAGATGCGTCAAATTGAGTTCATCAGTGCTTGCTTTGTTGTCACGTCCCTGTTTTTTGTTACTCATAAGCCACCTAACTGCAATAAGATTGGAGTGATAATTTTCTAATAGTTTTGAATATAGTAATTAAGGGATCTGCTATTGGCAAATAGGCATCTTTAATAAACGTCTTACCGGATTATATGCACAATCCCGTGTAATGAAAGGGCTTGCAGCTATCTAACGAGTGAATGCTTTTGTTTATAGAGATATCAATGGCTTAAGCAATTGCTCTAGACAAGTTGATGATTTCATTGACTCAAATCATTCGTTGTTTTGAATCCGGTCACATTTATTGGCACAAGATCAATCTTTGTAGCATTTGCCATTGCGAATAAAAGAAACACAACATACATCACACCCTTCGATTACGTGCTTGTTGGTACTCCACGAACTGAAACGCATCCAGTATATGAAGATACTTCAGTTACCCTGCTCAAATATTACTCAACAATAACATTTTATGTTATCGCATAAAGGGGTAGGCTCCTTTGCCATCACTCCACCACCTGCGTGAATATTGTCTTTGAACGACATTGAAAGCACGCTCTTCGCAATCATGTCATCCATTTCACTTGATATTCAGGGAGAGTGACATCACAGAAGCAATCCTGATGTCACTTTCCCTGACAAGTGCCAGCTCTTAACCAGCATGACGTCTATTTCAATTCCAGCTCGGTATCTGCACGCAGCTTGATGGCGGTTTTAACCAGAACTTCTGCCCAAAAGTCCGAGCTCAGAATCTTCATCATGCTGAATTTAGCTTTGGTGTAGTTCTGTATGTCCGTGACTTGGTATTCATCTCTTAGTCCTTCACGGATCTCGAAATGCGTTTTCACTTCGTCTGCAAAGCCTATATCGACAGCTTCAGCCCCGGTCCAGATGTAACCGGTAAAGATGTCCGGGTTATCCGTCATCAATTTCTCGCCTCTACCTTCAATCAAGGCATCTTTAAATTCTTCGAACAGCGGCTGGAGGACATGCGTCTCAATGTGCTTTGTTGCTTCTGGGTTTTCAGGTAAAAATGGGTCCAAAAGCGCTTTGTTTCTACCCGCCGTGTACGTTCGTCTTTGAACTTGAACTTGTTCAATGAGTTTGTCGAACCCCCATGTATCCATTCGTACCCCGACACTGCCAATCAATGAATTTCTATGTGCATACACCTTGTCAGCGGAAGAGCTGATGTATAAACACGCAGAAGCACACATTTCTCCTATCGAAAAATAGACCGGCTTATTTGTCGTTTCTCTCATGGACATTAAGGTGCGATGTAAAATCTCTGCCTGCACGGGACTCCCACCAGGTGAATTGGCTTCGATTAAAATCGCGTGCGCGAGAGGGTCTTTCATTGCTTTCCTGATGCTTTCTGAAAGTATGGTGCCGTCAGCGGTAGGGCTGCCTCTTTCTACCGCTCCCTCCAGTTGTATGAGCGCTATGTGCGGAACCGGCATGTTGAAATAGTGACTTCGGTATATGGTTTGACCGACCGCGAACAACACACCAAAAACAATGAAACCAACCTTAATCCGATTTAGGTTGTGAATAGACCGGTATCGCTGCGTAAACTCTTTGAGGTTTTCTCTCAATGACTTTGGTTCTTGATTCTTCTTTTTAAATATCCGCATGTTATTGATTACCTATGTCTGTTTAAAAGCGTTGGAATTCACGCATGATCGTGGTGGTTAATAGGATGCATAAACCAATGAAAAATAGGGGTAAATATCGCCAGAATCCGCCATCAATGATGGGGACAACAAGGAAGACCCATAGTGAAAAGAGAATGATGAATATCATGCGAAAGGCCATTGCCGCTATTTTCACGTTGTGCTGTGTAAAGGCGTAGATTCGCTTACGATATTCGTAGTAAGAATCACTCATGAACGCGAAGATAAGCACCCCGCCTAAAAGAAGCCATTCCATGAGTACGTTCAGTCGAAGTATGCTGCGATACCACCACATCTTTGTGTTATCCACCAGCCGCTCTGATATGCCTGCAATAAAGACCCCGGACCCATTTGTTTTTTCAGGTTTGATATAAAATCTATCAATGACATTGGAGATGCCCGTATCGACCATCGTCGTCTGGTATTGACCGTTTACACGGTCGAACACTATTTCTGATTGCTCTTCGGTCATTGTCGACTGAACAATGGACACCTCATCGATGACGTCGGCTCTAAATTGCTCCGCTGACATACCAAACCAGCAATACAACAAAGAAAAGAACCAGATCATAAACCCCAGCCTTACCCACGGGTTTAGTATCGAGACACCATCACCGAGTAGGGCTTTGTTACCTTCGTCGATAAAAGATTGGGTATCATGCGCCATGAGCAGCCTCCAATATCTTTTCAGGTTTGAGTAACAGGTCTAACAAATTCACCGAGCGAGGATCTTCGAAGGCGTAGGGTGCGATACCCATTGTATTGAGTTCAGGACGACCGAAGAGTTGAGGGAGCAGTAACAGGCTCAGTTGGCGACAATGTTTCTCGCTCTCTGAGGTTAGTTTTCTGTCAATGACTTCCATGCAACATACGCGGCTGGACGTAGCAAAGTCTGAAAATGAACAGCGAATCGGGTCCCAGATTAGGTCGCAGCCTGCCTTTGTGTCTTCTGATGTGACCATGACTTTGAACAGTTCTGAGGTTCGGTCAAACACTTTCAAAAAGATGTGCTTGAAGGCGACTTCCTTGCCGTGTGTTTCATAATGCTCATCCCATGTATCGGCCATCTCTCGCAATACCACGTCAAGTAAGAGTTCTTCTTCTCCTTCATTGAAAGAAGCTGGCACAACGTCACCGAATAACCTCACTACTCGCATTTGAACCTCACCAAGAGACGGCCAAATAAACGCTTGATAATTCAATCGCTCGCTCAACTCTTTATCGATCGTTCGATTCAGATAAACGCTGGCAGTAATTTTTTTGAATTTGGTCGATACTTTCATAATATTTCCTTAACGTGGCTCTACAGGCAGGCGGAGTAGGGTTTTATTTCCATTTGAGAAGCTGCATATAGCTTGCAAATTGGGTAAGGCCGATACCATGAACGGTGGAAATAAACTGCGCTCTTCTGATGACTCACGTACACCAGAACCTGAATTGAATGAAGAGACGGAATCTTGTGTTGAGGCGCTGTTTGAAATCATCTTTTGATGCTTTCTTAGATCGGCAGCCCCCATCTTTTCTGATACATATTCACGAGTTACTTTGCCTTCACATCGCATGGCGATGGTATTGGCACACAGCTCGGTTATCCTATCGGCGGTCGCTTGCGAGGTTTTTTCTACGATGTCGGGCATGGACTGGGTACTTAAGTACAGTTCGTATTTGGATTGACGACCGACGGCGAGTAAATTCAGGATTGGATCATTAAGCGCGTTATGGGCTTCATCAACCATAAAGCAAACCTCTGGCTCTTCTCCTGTACCAAAGTTATAACGTTCAGCTGACGATGCCGCTGCAGCTGCCGACACAAGCTTCGATAAGGTGCCTGAAATCACTGGGTCTGTTAAACCGTCTGTGGCGCAGTACAGCACTCCACCTGTGTTTGATAACTCGCGTAAATTGACGACGTTCGGTTGGTTGTCCGACAAATTATTTAAATCAGGGGACAACAAAGTATCTAGAGGCGCCGAACAAAGTTGTTCCAGAATTGCATTCAATGAGCCAGTTTTGGTGCTCACTTCAGATGACTTTTTATGGAAGGCGTCAATGATCCCTGAAAGTTGAGAGCAAGGTTTGTCTTTGGCCATGACATCGGAATAATACATGATCATATTTTCAAGCCAGTCTTGCGAGCCCATGGCCTTGATGCGACCGTTCATTTGGGCTTTCCAGTCCACACCTATTTCTTGACTGAAGTACGTTTCACACGTTTTCTCTACCAGACGAACTAGACCTTCACGCAGGTAGTAATGAAGGGTACGAAGTGTGAGTCGTTCACCGATGTATTCCGCTGCCTGAGTAATTTGGTTTACACGTTCCCAACAGAATTGTTTAAATACTTCCCCAGAAGAGCCGCCCGTTGGAATACATTCAACGACACGGGTTGCCAGTTCCGATGTTCGGTTATAGTTGGCTAGGCAATCAACAACGACAGACTCTGATGGCCGTGCGGGGGCAAAATAGTAGAACTGGTCCCCTTTACCCTGACGAACCATCTCTGCTTTCAACCCATTTCGCATTTCCGGCGTATTTTTTGGGTCGATGATGATGAGCAAGCATTTTCGCTTTGACCACAGTTTGTTTAATGCGATTAACTTTAACAACGTTGTTTTGCCAGAGCCCGGAACGCCGTAGATGATTGTGTGTGCGCGGCCTACATCATAATGCACAGTCACAGCTTTCTCGTTGCCCAAGGCCATGAGGAATGGCTCCCCACCTAATGCTTCGTTCAGATCAGGGTTATAGGGGATAAACTTCCTTAAATATAAAGGCACTTTTTGGTCGCGGCGTGCAGAAGGGAGGGCGTTGATTTTATACATATTGATGGCGTGCTCAGGCCCCCAATTAAAGCCGGTCCCTAAGTACATGCGGTCTTTGTATTTTTCTGCCTTCTTTCGAGTGTCTTCCAAAGACTCTATATCCAGTTTGTTTGAACACAATCGAGCTTGCATCTTTAGAATTGGCCATGCTTCAGAAGATCGTTTTGCGGCCATGACAAAGCTGGTGGCCATACCTAGGCCTGTCAGCATCACCGTATCGGGAGCCGGTGTCTCAGTGAATAGGTTGTACAATGCTTGATATCCACCAGCGACACTGAAAAAAGCACCCGAAGCCAGCCATGCGCGAGCTTGTTGTATCTCAAACACTTCACGGAAGTAGTCTTGAATATCGTCATACAGGGGTTTTGTCTTTGACTTAAACATCAGAAGCGACTCCATTAGCAATTAAGTTCAATTCTTTGGCGAGGTTTGAATCTAAAATTAACTTCTCTTGCTCGCTGTTAATGGTGAGCTTTCCTGCAAAGAAATCGAGGTTATCCATACGCTCCGGCCTACCATAGTCATTGAAATTTTTAATTTGATCTAAGAACAGCTTTTCGCCCACACCGAACAGCTCTGCGAAGGCTTTGACGCAACTGCTGTCCAACTTGATGTGCTCTGTCGCGTCAATGCCCAATACTTTCCCTGGCTCTATGTCATCTCCGAAGCGGTCAAAAAAGGCCATTGTATTCATTTCCATGTTGGTCATCTCTACAAGACAAAGAACCCACGTTTTGTGCGCGTAGATCGCATTTCTTGAGCTGTAGCTGACAATGGAATCACCATCGGTCCTACCATTGGATAGCGCCCATGCCATCACATAACACAAGGTTCTTAGGTCTTTATCAGACACATTTTTTAAAGCGGAAGCTCTTTGCGGTGCTTTCTGTGTTTGGGACTTACGCCCTTTAGCTGCGGTGGCTAGAGGTTTGGACGACGGTGCCTGAACCGGTTTGTCGTCAGCTGCGTTGATGTTCATGCCATCCCATACACTAGGTGCCGCATTGTTTTCTTCCACCGACTGATTTGTTTCATTTTCGAACACGATTGTTGGCCCCCTTGTCTTTGACGGTGAGTTTGCCTTTGTGGTGTTCGTCTTAGTCGCTGCTTTTTTCGTTGCTGGCGTTTTCGTTGCTGGCGTTTTCGTTGCTTGTGGTTTGGGTGCTGGTTTCTGCGCAGGTACGTTGTTTTGAGCAGGTGTCGCTGTTGCTGGCTTCCCATCGTTGCTCGTGTTGGCCGGTGCTGGTGCATTGATCTGCTGCGGGGTCGTTGTCGGTGATTGATTTTCAGCAGCTTGCATGAGTTCTTCAGGTGGTTTTGGTAGCCCCGGCAAATTCAACGAACGAGCCTTATTACGATTCACTTGGGAGCCTTGCTCTGGGTCCAAGTTATAAAGGGTCTGAAATGGGTTATCTTTTGGCTCGGTATAATCCAAGCTGCCTTTGGCGTCGATTGTTAAGCGTTCGCCCATGCTAGAAAATTCGATGTAACAGTCTTTAAGGTTAGGTGGGCGTAATTCACCTTCGAAGACCAAATCTGGATAACTGATACGAACGATATCAACTTGTCGCATCTTCCCTTGCTTCGCTGTAAATGTGAGCCTCACAAAGTCTGACTCTTCGTGCATCGGCTCCACAATACCTAGCTCTTCCATCTCCTGAATCACGATACCAATGTTGGATTCAATTCTGGCTAGGTGACCCGAGTTGCTAGAATTGGCGTTCATGTGGCTGATGATGTCTTGCACGCCATTTCGGTAATCGAGATATACCTCCCCATCAATGACATACATGCGAGCACCGATTTCATTGACTTTGTTCCAACGGTTTTTTCGTAAATCACGGATGGCCGAGATAATGCCGTGACTCTTACCGGCTTTACGCTGTCCGATGAGTTTGTGGAATTGGGTTCTACGATCTCGTTCGGCACTGAGCGCATCGGCACGGCGCAATGGTTTCTCGATATACCCTTCCTTACGGGCATAATTCTGCAGCGCGTCAATGATTGGTCCTGAAAGGTTATCGTTAGATTGATATAACCAGCGCTTTGCTGTGTCACTCAGAACTCTGTCTAATAACAGCACTGACAGCTTCTCATGGTAATGATTAGCACGGCGTGGATTCCAGCTAACGGTGTAGCGGTCAATACCGTATCTTTCACTGAATTCGTAAATGGTTTCAATTTGTGGGTTCCAGGTAGTATCCAGCTCTTTCCCCGAAACCCTCATGTCAGAAATGACTTTCCCTGCATCATGCAACAAACCTGTTAACCATGCGGCAAAGCGCCATCGCGGTTCTCGTAGCATCTCCTCATCTTGGAATCCGATAGCCAAAGGCCGAGAGCCCTTCGACATTCTTAAGGTCATTAAGGCAACATCTAATGAATGACGAAGTAGGCCGCCAACTTCATTGTGATGATGGTACTCACTAGCAGGCAGTAGGTGGAAAAATGAAATCACAGAACGGATCGCGTGCATGTACGTGTTCATAAAGCATGGCGTCAGGTTTTTATCTGTACCTTCGAGCATGCCTACGGCAAGGAAGGTTTCCTTAATAATGCCTCTATAAGCGAATAAAATGTCCCCCTCCGTTAAGACAGGGACACCATCTGGCGTCGGCGGGTATTTGATCATGCTTGCGACTTCTTTCTGCAAGCGTGTGATCTCCTGCTGCTGCTTCAAAATAGTTTCACTGGCGAACTCCTCATGCAGCTCACCAGTTTTCAAGCGCAATTTCTCTTTTACGATAATTGCACTTTGAGTTAATTTTGATCTGACGCCATCAAACATTCGCATTAAGCTGATTCCTGTAGTGACTCATCGGATTTTTGAGTTATTACGGTTTGAATTTCTTCCGCACTCAGTGGGTCTTCGTCTTCGCCTAATATCTCAGCGCCACCAGCATGAATATCCACCGGTTCTGCTTCTTGCTCAGTTTCAGCTTCATTCAATGGAGCCGACACGTTATCTGGCTGCTCATCGGTGACCTCTTCAACCACCTCTACTGGTTTCAACTTTTGATTGATTTGTTGATTAACGCGTTGGTGTGTTGTGCCGCGACCAGTGTCTAGCGAGCGAAGTTGGTTGGTAATACGGAACACGTCGTTAGAGAAGCGCGACATCGTAGAAGCGAGTTTGATTTTCGCGTACTTGTAACGTTCTTCGTCGACATCGCCTACCATCCAAAGTACTTCCATGACCGCCATCGAGTTGTCGAACTTTCGAATGACCTGCAACACACGTTGGAAGACAGGGTGGGTCACATCGATGACGACTTTGTGGTTATCTGGTACTTCGATTTCAGGAAAAGGTACATTGCGATTTTGTTTGCGGTATTTACGCTTCACTGCATCAGCCTGTCTTGCAAACTCACCTTGACCTTCTTCCAAATGTTCAAAGTTGGTTTCAAAGATAGACACTACCGCATCACGGTTTTCATCGTTGTCTTCGGTGGACTCGTACAGCGTCGCAATTCGTTGTGTTGCGCCAACCAATTGACCGCCTTTTTGACCTAAGTAGCGGTACATTGTCTCGCTTCGACACACGATTGAAACGGGGATGTGGCGTCGCATTTGCTTAAATTCAGCCATGGTGATTCTCCTTAGAGATTGATGAGTTCTGGGTAATGGTCAGCGATGACCTTTTCTAGCTCGCCTATTTTTCGGTTGTATTCCCTGCTTAGTGGGAGCCCTCTATCTGCAATGAAAATGCTGAGTAATACGCGTCGTTCCTCTCGAAGCGTTTTATAGCGCTCCCTTAATCCGAGGTAACGTCGTGTGGGTGGACTGATGATTTTCTTAAATGCTAGGAACAGCTTTAATTCCCAATCCCTCATGTATTTTTTACATTGTGATTTGGAAAAAGGGTGGGTCAGCACTTTGTAGGGAATCTTGTTCTCTGACTTGTTCTCGTACTTCGTCGCGAACTTAGGAATTTCATAGTATTTCTCTGAATTCGGAATCTTCTTATCGGGATCAAAGTGATACGCCTTCTTTTTTGTTGTTTTGTTTAAGCGGCTCATGTCACGCATTCGAAGTTCAAAACACATCACCATCTCCCAACCGTCTCTGTCTTTGGTGTAATACTTAGTCCCAATCAGTACATGGCCTGTATTGGCGAACGTGCTTCTACGGTTGTAAGAATTGTCTTTGATAATTACATGGTTCTGTTCGAGCTGAGGTTTTCGGTAATACTTGTCAGCCAAGTCTTCCATTTCGGCTATAAGTTCACCGGCTTCGGCATAGACCGCCTTCAGTTCCATTGCATTACGTTTTAGGTTCTTGGTGATCAAACCCAATTTTAAATCTGCATGGATATCGTCTTTTTTAACCTGAACATCAGCCTCAATGTCCTCAGTAAGAACATCAAGTTCGTCTGTTTGAACGTCAAGGACATCCGCCTGTTCATGCATAAACCCTGTCTCCTTCCCAAATGGGGTATTGGTTGATACTGCATGAAATAAATCGACGTTTTTTCAAATAAGGGACGAATTTTCGCTAATAGATTTCAGAATTGCTTTCCGAATAGGGCAGGTCTGCGGGTGTTTACGTTGGTATGAACAATGGTTCAATCATGAAAGTCGTATCCACGAATTTGAATTTGTTCAGCCTAACACTTTGTCTCGCTATGACAGGGAAGGGGGACTAGACATGACCAGCGTTCGTGGAATTCAGCTGGTGACCAACGATTCGAGCTCGTGCAGTCGCTCAACTCAATTTCTCTGAATGACATTGGAACTAATGACTTTCCACCAGCTCCTCGGCTGGGAACCGGCGGATGACCAGCACCCAAGAATTTCTTCCGGCGCAGATGTCGATTCCCATGTCTTGCACTGACACGGGATGATGTGTCCCGGCACCAGCGCCGGTTTATCACCCGAGAACCTGCTGGTCACGAGTATCACCTGGGCCTCGCTGGTATGAAAATTATCAAACTCAATGTCATTGCCTGACACTGAATGCAATAAACCTGGCACCAGCTCCTCGGCTGGCCAGCGCCCTGGTGTTCGCTCCGGCGTAGATTTCGATTCCCACATCTTTGAATGACATTTCAGTTGCGAGCCAGCCACCAGCGCTCAGTTTTCTGCTGGTCATCAGGACCTCGACGTTATCTACCTCTTGGACAGGCACTGGGAGATGAACATTTCTGGGCCGAATGTACTCTTAGGCTTTTTAATCAGGCAATGACTAGCAATGGTGTCCGTGGCTTAAGAATTGTCAGTATGTATTCAGTAAGCTCAAATAGAAATTAATGGTCGGTAAGTAAACTTCCATCTTAAGCACAACCCCAACATTTTAGCCTGACTGTCGGTATTCTGATCAGGCAAGAGCGTCGGTTTTTCACCCGAGAACCTGCTGGTCACCAGGCGATGCTAGTAGCAAAAACTGAAATTCAATGTCATTGCCTGACACGGGATGATGTGACGCAGCACCAGCGCCGGTCTTCAGTTGACCCTGGCGGATGACCAGTACCCAGGTTCTTGCTCGGCGTAGGTAACGATTCCCATGTCTTGCAGTGACACGGGATGATGTGACGCGGCACCAGCGTCGGTCTTTCACCCGAGAACCTGCTGGTCACAAGTATCTCCGGGGCTCGCTGATAAAAAAAACTGAAACTCAATGTCATTGCTCGACACTGAATGCAGTAAACCCGGCACCAGCTCCTCGGCTGGGACCCGGCGACTGGCCATTACCCCGGAGCTCGCTCCGGCGTGGGTATTAATACCCCATGTCTCGCACTGGCACTGGGAGATGAACACTCATAGGCTTTGGTGAACGAACGGACCTTTTGCTCGGGCAGTGCGGCGCCAATTAGCTTAGGGCCTAAAACAGTCGGGCTATTCAAACTAATCAAAATCAACACGAATGACTTAAAGCTCGACCAAATCTCAAGCCTATTGAATCAACTTGGTACGACGGATTGTTAATACCAAGCTCAATATCTCTGACCGACACGGGATGTTATGACCCGGCACCGGCTCCTCGGCTGGGAACCGGGCGATGGGACTCGGCGGATGACCAGTACCCAGGCGCTCGCTCCGGCGTAAGTATCATTTCCCCATGTCTCGCACTGACACGGGATGTTATGACGCAGCACCAGCGTCGGTTTATCACCCGATTACCTGCTGGAGATGAATGCACGGACCGGGGCTCGCTGGTAACTAATATCCAAGTTCAATATCTCTGACCGACACTGGACGTTATGACCTGCCACCAGCTCCCTGCCTTGGAACCGGCCGATGACTAGTACCCAGGCGCTCGCTCTGGCGTGGGAATTAATCCCGCATGTCTCGCACTGACACGTGATGGCATGACGCGGCACCAGCGCCGGTCTTTTAACCGAGAATCCGCTGGTCATCGTGAGTTGAGAATCCGTCAAAGACAATTGGCTTGAACACCATTTTCTAGATTGTTTAGTAATTAATTCATATTCATTGTCACCCCGAGAAATTGAACCGTCTCGGGCAACGACTCAATCTTGGGTAGTACCGTTCGGCTTGAGATGATTTTTGGATATTTATATTTATTTTTTTGTTTTTAAGAAGGGCTGTACCGCTCAGGATTCCATTTCAATGTCTTGGTTAGACTCTTTACGGTTAGCCAGTGGTCATTGATTCACTCTCGGGCAGGGTCGAATCATATTCATGGGATGTCACGGTCGATGA